>NZ_MEGP01000021.1:0-83311 GCF_001725555.1 Thiobacillus sp. SCN 63-57
CAAAGGAGTTGGGTCTACATAAGCAGTCAGAGTGTCTGATAGACCATCCTCGTCTGCATATGATTCGTAGCCCAGTGTGTCAAAGATGCCTGCTTCACGGGCAATCTTTTTGTCTCCTTCTGTGCCTGCGTGCTGTACAAGGAAACAACGGCGGCTTCTACCTATCGCAAAACCAATCTCGTAGACGACATTTGGATTCAAGTAGGTTATGTCGGCAACAACGAACTTGGACGCATCAATGCCCTCTATGATTGGAGAGATAAGAGGTGCACCTGCAATATCGTTGAACTCCCAGGGGTCATATCGTAGGTGACTAAGCTTACGATTAGCCTTCGCCACGCCGCTTGCAATTAGTTTTGACAATGCCTTGTCGCGTGATGGGTATGCGACGAAAGCATGGTCCACTGATGTTTGTTCTGGATGCACCTTATCTCCCTGCACACTAGTTTCGCTACCGCAGACCTTGCTGGCGATCTTTCCAACATTATGTATCAAGTTGTTTGGATGCCCCTCAATATCTCCCAGCGCATATTTGGTCCATATCTAGTGACTTGTTGCCATGTTATTCAATGACCGCTTTGGCCGAGAACCGGTCGTACTGCAAGTCGACACCTATAACCGAAACAAGCGAATAAGACTTTGTCACGTGCCTGTTGTGCCAAACTATCGCCCAACCCCCAACAAGACATCCCCATGACCGACCCTCGCTCCCGCTGCACTTGGTGCGGCACCGATCCGCTCTACTGCGCCTACCACGACGAGGAATGGGGCGTGCCTCTGCACGACGAACGCGCGCTGTTCGAATTCCTGATTCTGGAAGGCGCGCAGGCGGGGCTGTCGTGGCTCACCATCTTGAAGAAGCGTGAAGGCTACCGACGCGCATTCGACCATTTCGACGTCGAGCGCATCGCGCGCTACGGCGAAGCGGACGTGGCGCGGCTGATGGCGGATGCGGGTATCGTGCGTAACCGGCTGAAGATCGAATCGACGATTACCAACGCGCGCGCGACGCTGGCGCTGCGCGAAACGCTGGGCGGGCTGGACGCCTACTTCTGGAATTTCGTGGACGGCCGCCCCATCCACAATGCGAGGAAAAACATCGGACAGGTGCCGGCCAGCACGCCGCTGTCCGACGCGATCAGCAAGGACCTGAAAAAGCGCGGCTTCAAGTTCGTCGGCTCGACCATCGTGTACGCGCACATGCAGGCCACAGGCATGGTCAACGACCATACGGTGGATTGCTTCCGCCATCGCGAGGTGGCCGGAACGGCTCAGCGGAAGTAGCCGCTGGGCGACGCGCCGAACTGGCGCTTGAACATGGTGGCGAAGGCGCTCGGGCTGTTGTAGCCCAGGTTGAGCGCGACGTCGACGACCTTCACGCCCGCGGCCAGTTGTTCCAGTGCCGTGATCAGGCGCGCCTGCTGGCGCCACTGGCCGAAGGTCATGCCGGTCTGGCGGGCGAAGCGGCGCTGGATGGTCTTGGCGTCGACGCCCAGGCGGCCTGCCCAGTCGCCCAGCGTGGAGGCATCGTCGGGCGCGTCGGTCAGGACGCGGCAGATGGCCAACAAGTCCGGATCGCTGGGCTGCGGCAGATGCAGCGGCAGACTGGGCAGCACCGCCACTTCGTCGAGCAGCAACTGCATCAGGCGGCCGTCGCGCGCAGCCGGATCGTAGGGCTGCGCCACCTCGATGGCCGCCAGAATCAGTTCGCGCAGCAGCGGCGAGATGCCGACCACTTGGCAGTCTGCCGGCAGGTTCGGGCTGGCGTCGGGGCGGATGTAGACGGTACGGATTTTCACATCGCCGACCATGCGGATGCCGTGCGGCTCGCGGGCCGGCACCCAGAGGCCGCGCGTGGGCGGCACCACCCATTGGTCGCCCCGGGCGGCAACCACCATGACGCCCTGGACGGCATGGATGAGCTGGGCGGTGGGGTGGCTGTGGCTGGGTACCACGTGGCCGGTGGGATAGTCGATGGCCTTGCCGGTCACGGGCATGTAGCCCTGGTCCAGATTCAGGCTGCCGTGTGGGGAAATGTCCATTTCAAAAAGGTCGATGCCTTAATTCAGCGAGACGGACAAGCATCTTAGCCCTAAATTGGTGCCTCGTATCCTTTCGAGCCCGCCGCCATGACGACCGCGCATTCCGCCGCCGACCGTACCACCTTCAAGGTACTGGGCGCGATCAGCTTCTCGCATTTTCTCAACGACACCATGCAGTCGCTGCTGATCGCGAGTTACCCGCTGTTCAAGAGCAGTCTCCATCTCAGCTTCGCGCAGATCGGCCTGATCACGCTGGCCTTCCAGTTCACCGCCTCGCTGCTGCAGCCGCTGGTGGGCGCGTATACCGACCGTCATCCGAAGCCGTTCTCGCTGTCGCTGGGCATGGGCTTCACCCTGGCCGGATTGCTGTTGCTGTCGCAGGCGACCACGTTCCCGCTGCTGCTGGCCGCCGCCGCGCTGGTCGGCAGCGGCTCGTCGATCTTCCACCCGGAAGCGTCGCGGGTCGCGCGCATGGCCTCGGGCGGGCGGCACGGCCTGGCGCAGTCGATCTTCCAGGTCGGCGGCAACGCGGGGGCGGCGTTCGGGCCGCTGCTTGCAGCCTGGGTCGTGCTGCCGCACGGCCAGAAAAGCCTGGCCGTGTTCTCGCTGTTCGCGTTGCTGGCCATGATCGTGCTGGCGGGGGTCGGCATCTGGTACCGCGACCAGCACCGCAAGCCGAAAAAGGCCGCATCCGCCGGCGGTCACGACCTGCCGCGCGGCCGCGTGCTGCGCACCCTGGCGGTGCTGATGGCACTGATGTTCTCCAAGTTCTTCTACCTGGCCAGCATCAGCAGCTATCTCATTTTCTATCTGATGCAGCACTACGGCATCGGCGCGCAGGAAGCACAGTACCACCTGTTCTACTTCCTGTTCGCGGTGGCGGCGGGCACGCTGCTGGGCGGGCCGATCGGCGACCGCATCGGCCGCAAGCGCGTGATCTGGCTGTCCATCCTGGGCGTGGCGCCGTTCACGCTGGCCCTGCCCTACGTGGGTCTGGCCGCGTCGGCGGGACTGACGCTGATCATCGGCTTCATGCTGGCCTCGGCCTTTCCGGCCATGGTGGTCTACGCGCAGGAACTGATGCCGGGCAAGGTCGGCACCGTGTCGGGGCTGTTCTTCGGATTGGCCTTCGGCCTGGCCGGCATCGGCGCCGCCGTGCTGGGCGGGCTGGCCGACCGCTGGGGCATCGAAACGGTCTACATGCTGTGTTCGTTCCTGCCGCTGATCGGCCTCTTGGCGGTGTTCCTGCCGGATCTGCGCAGTCAGGCCGGTGCCGTGCGGGCGACGCCCATGCCGGCCACGATACCGGTCAAATGACGCCCACCGGGTCTTCGTTCATCCCGGAAAAAACCCGGTACGACTGACGGCCCTGGCCGACGCTAGGCAGCGCGCGCCATCTCGCCAAGTTTGCGCACGGTGTTCCAGTTGCGGCTGGTCATCGGTACGCCCAGCAGACGTTCCAGGGCAGCAGCGAGCTTGGACCGGCCGATGCCGTCCGGCGCATGCAGGTAGAGCACATCGCCCGCCAGATGAAAACGTTCGCTCGCGGCTCGGAGTTTTTCCAGGCCGTCGAGATCGGGCCGGGGCGGAACGGTGGCGAGGAAATTCACGTACAGGGTGGTAGGCACGGTCTCCGCTTCGGGATAGGGATTGCCGTTGATCACCGCTTCCAGCATTGGCATCTCGAGCAGCCGCACCCAGGGTTCGAAGCCGTGGCTTTTGCCGATGGCGACGGCGATCTTTTTCGACAGCAGCGCGAGATCGACCGCCTTGCCCTGGAACACCACGTTGCCGCTCTGGATGTAGGTCGCGACACCTTGCAGGCCGAGCCCTTCCAGCACTGCCGCCAGTTCTTTCATCGGCAGTGTGTTGTTTCCGCCCACGTTGATGCCACGAAAGAGAGCGATATACGTTTTCATCGCGTCGCCACGGCACGTGCCCGGCCAGGCCGGTTCGCGCTACTCGACCGCTTCGCCGCCGAAGCGCGCCTGGGCAAGCTCGGCGGCACGCACAACGGCACGGGCCTTGTTGAGGGTTTCCATCCATTCGCTGGCGGGCACCGAGTCGGCGACGATGCCGGCGCCGGCCTGCGCGTACAGCATGCCGTCCTTGACCACCGCGGTGCGGATGGCGATGGCCAGGTCCATGTCGCCGTTGAAGCCGAGGTAGCCCACCGCCCCGGCGTAGATGCCGCGCTTGCTCGGTTCGAGTTCGTCGATGATTTCCATCGCCCGCACCTTGGGCGCGCCGGAGACGGTTCCTGCCGGGAAGCTGGCGCGCAGCACGTCGAGCGCGGTCAGGCCGGGCTTCAGCCTGCCCTCGACGTTGGAGACGATGTGCATGACGTGCGAGTAGCGCTCGATCTGCATGTTCTCGGTCACCTTGACGCTGCCGGTGACGGCGACGCGCCCGGTATCGTTGCGCCCCAGGTCGAGCAGCTGCAGATGCTCGGCGCATTCCTTGGGGTCGGCCAGCAGTTCTTCGGACAGGCGCTGGTCGTCCTCGCGCGTCAGGCCGCGCGGCCGGGTGCCGGCGATGGGGCGCAACGTCACGAGGTCGCTCTCGAGCCGCACCAGGATTTCCGGCGACGAACCGACGACGTGGAAGCCGCCGAGATCGTAGAAGAACATGTAGGGCGAGGGATTCAGGCTGCGTAGCGCACGGTACAACGAAAGCGGCGACGCGGCGAACGGACGCGCCATGCGCTGCGAGAGCACCACCTGCATGACGTCGCCAGCAGCGATGTAGTCCTTGGCCTTCTGCACCGCGGCCTTGAATTCGGCCTCGCCGAATTCCGAACTCGGCTCTGCCGTATCCGCAGCAGGTTCGGCCGGTAGCGTCACCGGTGCGCTCAGTTTGTCGGTCAGCTCGGCCAGGCGCAGATGCCCCTGCGCATACGCATCCGGCTGCATCGGGTCGGCATGCGTGATGAGATAGAGTTTGCCGGCGAGGTTGTCGAACACCGCCAGTTCCTCGGTCAGCATCAGGAGAATGTCCGGCGTGTGCAGCACATCGTCCTTGCGCGGCCGATTCTGATTAAATTCCGGCGCTAGGCGTTTCTCGATGTAGCGGATGGTGTCGTAGCCGAAATAGCCGGCCAGTCCGCCGGTAAAGCGCGGCAGTCCCGCCACCGGCGCGGCCTTGAAGCGCGCCTGGAACTCGGCCACGAAAGCCAGCGGATCGGGCAGGTTGTATTCCTCGATCACCTTGCCGTCGGTTTCCACCGTCAGCAGATGGGCACGCACGCGGATCACGGTGCGCGCCGGCAGGCCGATGAAGGAATAGCGCCCGAAGCGCTCGCCGCCCACCACCGATTCGAGCAGGTAGGTGTAGGGCGCGTTGGCCAGCTTGAGATACACCGACAGCGGCGTTTCCAGGTCGCCGGGCAGTTCGCGCACCAGCGGAATGCGGTTGTAGCCCTGGCGGACGAGGTCGAAAAAGTCTTGTTCAGTCATTTGTCAGTGAGGCGTAAAGGGTAAGGGGTGAGGAATGGAGTACAACACGACGCCGCCATCGCGCACTCGCGCCGGCACTGCACCTCACGCCTATCGCCTCACGCCTCACCGATTCAACCCTTGACCACCATCTTGGCTGCCTCGGCCAGACTCGGCACCACGGCATCCAGGTCGAGTTCGGTCACCGGACGGCCGCGGTTGTAGCCGTAGGGTACGCAGAACACTGCGCTGCCGGCGGCACGCGCGGCCTGGGTGTCGTTGAGCGAGTCGCCGATCAGCAGCAGATCGGTCGGTTTGATCTTGAACACCTCGCAGGCATGCAGCAAGGGCAGCGGGTCGGGCTTGCGCTTCGGCAGCGAGTCGCCGGACAGGATCAGTTCGAAATAATCGAACAGGCCGGTGTCCTTCAGCAGCGGATGGGTGAACGCTTCGGCCTTGTTGGTGATACAGGCCACGCGCAGCCCCATCGCCTTGAGCGCCTGCAGGCCTTCGACCACACCGGGGAAGGGGCGCGTGTGCAGGGACACGTGGGCGCTGTAATGCTTGTTGTACGAAGCGATGGCTTTCTCGAACAGCGCCGTATCCGGCTCGGCGTCCATGTCGCCGGTCAGCACGCGCTTGACCAGCCGCGACACGCCGTTGCCGATGTAGGTGACGATCGTGTCCAGCGACGGGCACGGCAGGCCGAGTTCGGCCATCATCAGTTCGGCTGCGTAGGCCAGATCAGGCGCGGTATCGAGAAGGGTGCCGTCGAGATCGATGACGACGGCTTTGATGGGAAGAGGGAAGCTTTTCATATTTGCATGAGGGGTGAGGCGTAAGGAGCGATTGGCTGCGGGCTTTTACGCCTCACGCCTGACTCCTCACGCCTTACTTCTTAATCAGACCTTGGCCAGTTCTGCGCGCATCGCGGCGATGATGCTGTTGTAGCGCTGCGGGTCGCTGTCCTTGGCGGCGCCGAACACGGCCGAGCCGGCGACGAAGGTATCGACGCCCGCGCGTGCGACTTCGGCGATGTTGGCGGGACCGACGCCGCCGTCGATCTCGATGTTCACCTTGAGGCCGCGGTCGTCGATCATCTTGCGCACGGCGCGCGCCTTGTCGAGCACGTAGGGGATGAACTTCAGCAGCACCATGTCGAGCTTGTCCAGGGTGTATTCCAGCACGTCGAGCGGGGTGGCCGGGTTGAACACCAGGCCGGCCTTGCAGCCGTTTTCCTTGATCAGGCCGATGGTACGGTCGATGTGCTCGGAGGCTTCCGGGTGGAAGGTGATGTAGGTGGCGCCGGCCTTGGCGAAGTCGGGAATGATGCGGTCGACCGGCTTCACCATCAGGTGGACGTCGATCGGGGCGGTGACGCCATGCTTGCGCAGGGCCTCGCACACCAGCGGCCCGATGGTGAGATTGGGGACATAGTGGTTGTCCATCACGTCGAAATGGACGATGTCGGCGCCGGAGGCAAGTACGTTGTCGACCTCCTCGCCCAGCTTGGCAAAATTGGCGGACAGAATGGACGGGGCGATGCGATACGTCATGGGAAGGGCTCCTGGGATTTCTGCGGATTTTCGGGAAACCCGACCATTTTACCAGCCCGTCACGTCATTGCGTTACACTCGGTGCATTCCATTCCGTCGAGCAATCCCGTGGCAGAAGGCAAGAAATACCAGATCAGCATCAACGTCAACACAACCTATCTGGCCGACCAGAGCGACCCGTCGGCGGATCGCTACGTGTTCGCCTATACCATCACCATCGCCAACAGTGGGACGGTAGCAGCGCAACTGATCTCGCGCCACTGGATCATCACCGACGCGGAAAACGTCACTCAGGAAGTGAAGGGACTTGGCGTGGTGGGCGAACAGCCGCTGCTGCGGCCGGGCGAGAGTTTCGAGTACACCAGCGGCACCGCGATGGCGACGCCGGTCGGCACGATGCGCGGCACCTATCAGATGGTGGCGGAAGACGGCAACAAGTTCGAAGCGGAAATCCCCCCGTTCACCCTGTCGATGCCACGGGTATTGCATTAGAGTGAGCGGTAAGCGGCAAGCGGTCTACCCGCTTACCACTCACCATTCACTTCTTCATCGTCCACCACACGATGAATGCCAGCAATCCCGCCGCAATGGCAGCTTCCAGTATCAACCAGCCCAGTCCTTGGGTTTCCATTAAGCGCGATACTCCCTTGATATACTCGACAGGTGTTTTCGATGTGAGCCATCTTCACCCGTGATGCCGTTACGCGCAAGCCCGTGGCTGTTCGTTTTGTTGCTGTCAGCCTGTGCGGTATCCCCTCCCACGGCGCCGCCGGTGCCCAGCCCCATTCCCCGTCCGGCACCGGAGCCGGCGCCGGCACCGCCTGCAGCGCCCATCCCCACGCCGGCCGTCACCTATTCCACACTCAAGCCGGTGAGCTGGTCGTCGGTCGGTCTGGGAAAGGACGAGCAGATCGGCGAAGCCTGGGTCGCCTTCCTGCGCAGTTGCGCCACGCTCGTCAAACAAAGCGGCTGGCAGGCGGTATGCAGCGAAGCGATGTCCATGCCTCCGCCCGATGACAAGGCTGCGCGCGCCTTTTTCGAGCAGCGGTTCCAGCCTTACCAGGCCACGCAGGAAGACGGCAGCACCGACGGCATGATCACCGGCTACTACGAGCCTCTGCTGAAAGGCGATCGCGTGCGCACCGAACGTGCGCGCTATCCGCTCTATGCCGCGCCGGACGATCTCATCACGGTCGATCTGGCGAGCATTTATCCCGAACTGAAAAGCCTGCGCCTGCGCGGCCGCCTGGTCGGCAACAAGATCGTGCCCTACCTCACCCGCAAGGAAATCGAGCAATCTTCTGCCAACGGCAGCGGCGACGGCTTCAAGGGCAAGCCCATCGCCTGGGCCGAGGATCCGGTCGACCTGTTCTTCCTGCAGATCCAGGGATCGGGCCGCATCGAGCTTCCCGATGGTTCACACATGCGGGTCGGCTATGCGGACCAGAACGGCTATCCCTATCTGTCGATCGGCAAACTGCTGGTCGAACGCGGCGAACTCAAGCTCGAACAGGCTTCGATGCAAGGCATCAAGGACTGGGGCGCGAAACATCCGGACAAGCTGCCCGAACTGCTTGCCAGCAACCCGAGCTTCGTCTTTTTCCGCGAACTGCCCGACGGCCTGCCCGGGCCGCTCGGTTCGCTCGGCGTTCCCCTGACCGGCGGCCGCTCGATCGCCGTCGACCCGAAGTTCATTCCGCTCGGCGCGCCGGTCTTCCTGGCCACCACCCGGCCCAATTCGACACAGCCGATGAACCGGCTGGTGATGGCGCAGGACAGCGGCGGCGCGATCAAGGGCGGCGTGCGTGCCGATTTCTTCTGGGGTTTTGGTGATGAAGCTGGTGAACTCGCCGGCCGCATGAAACAGCGCGGCCGCATGTGGGTGTTGCTGCCCAAGGCCTTATCCGGCATCGTCCCGCGGTAGCGCCGAACCCCCTGAAGCACTGCGCCGAGCGACTTTAGTGCAACAAATCCGACAACTCATCGGCATGCGTCTCTTCAATCGCCAGGATGCCTTCCAGCATGGTGCGTGTCGTCGGATCATGCTGGGCAAAATACCGCACCATCTCCCGATAGCTCTCGATCGCAATTCTTTCAGCCACGAGATTCTCGCGGATCATCGCTTCAAGCGTATCGCAAGTCTTGTATTCGGCATGCGATAGCGTCGCAAGCCTGTCGGGGTTGAATTCTGGCGTACCGCCCAGTTGCACGATTCGCTTGGCGATCAGGTCGGCATGGGCCAATTCCTCGTTTGAGTGCACCAGGAATTCCTGTGCAATCGGCTCGGAATTGATCCCCTTCGCAACGAAGGAATGCTGGCGGTACCGCAGGGTGCAAACGAGCTCGGTGGCCAGCGCATCATTCAGTATTTTGACCGCGGCCTTCGCGTTCATGCCGTAGTCGTCGGTCACGGCTCCTTCCTCGATATGCTTGCGGGCTCGGGCCCTGAGTGTTTTTACATCCGACAGGAAACCTGCCGGATCGGACGTTTCGCCGGAGCGGCTCTGCCGGCCCGTCTGAGTGGGTGCGCTGCGCATGGATGAACTCCTGTGGGAAAGCGATAAGAGCCGTCGACCCTTACATCTTGTTTTGAACGTCCTTCGCCGTATCCTGGACTTTTTCGCCGCCCCGTTCCATATCCTTGCCGGCGCCCGCCACGGTATTGCAGCCTGCCAAGACGACAAATACCGAAGACATTAAGAATGCAAAAAGTGTTTTCATGGTGTTCTCCCGAAGTCAAGAAATAGGCTGTGGCCCTTGCAATCCGTGCCAGTCTGTCTTTTCGCCGGATTGTGAAAACATCATATGCCCCGGCGACGGGGCGATTCTGTCGGATGGAACGGATTGACCTGTCGGATGATTCCTGCAATAAACAAACGCTCATCCAGACCGCGAGCGAAGCCCAATCATGTCGAATACGCCTCTCCCCGCACAGTTGAATGAAGGGCCGCGATCCGACGATGGATTGCGGCGCAGCACCCACCTCTATCTCGCAGTCGGCATGGCGCTTCTGATCGGCCTGTTGGTGGCGAGCTACATGCAAGCCTCGGCAGGCCTCGACGCCCTGAAAGAGTTCGGCTTGATGAATCAGCGAGCCGACCATCTGGACCGTTTGAGCCAGCTTCTGGTCGAGGCGCAATCCTCGGTTCGCGGCTATGCGCTCACGCGCGAACCGGCCTATTTCAACGCCTACAAGACCGTCCGTCCAAAAATCCACGACACGTTGGAAATCATCAAGCGGGACGAGCAGGGCGGTGCGCAGGCAGGCACCGTCGAGCAACTCGTCAAACGGGCAGAGAACCTGGCGGCCCGCATGGAGCTCACCGCCCGTCATGTGGAAGGCGGGATTGCGCTGGACACCAACTGGTTTGCCCAGGATTCGCTGGCGATGGATGCCTACCGGCAACAACAAGCCACGATGAAAGTCGCCCTGCTCACAAGAAATCTGCAGAACGTCAAACAATCCACCAACGGCTTCGAAAATGCCCGCCTCAGCGCGATAGTCCTTGCCGGCGCTTCGCTCCTTTTGCTGATGCTGGTCGTCTCGCAGCAGCAGAAGAAACAGGATCTACGGGAAAAAATCCATCGCATGTTGGCACAGGAAAACGAGCGGCTTGAATACGAAGTGCGTAGCCGTACCGAAGAGTTGACCAATCTTGCCACCTACCTGACCACGGTACGGGAGACGGAAAAACTGGATCTGGCGCGCGAGATGCACGACGAGCTCGGCGCGCTGCTGACTGCAGCCAAGCTCGACGCGGACTGGATCGAACGCAAACTTCCCTCCGACGCGCAGGCGCTGGTTGCACAACGTCTGGTGCGTCTCCGCCAGAGCCTGGCCAGCGGGATCACGCTCAAGCGCCGCATCACCAACAATCTGCGGCCCGCCCTGCTATACGATCTTGGACTCATCGAGGCGCTGAAGGCGCTTATCGAGGAATTTCGGCAGGGCGAGGAGAAGATCGACGTCGTCGTGGCATTGCCGGAGTCCGAGCCCGAACTCTCCGAGGACGTCTCGCTGAGCCTGTTCCGCATCGTCCAGGAGGCGTTCACCAATATCCGCAAATATGCTCAGGCCCACCATGTCAGGGTGTCGCTGCACATGACCGCGGAAACCATCGAACTGGAAGTCGAGGACGACGGCATCGGGTTCGACCCCGCTTCGCCCAAGCTCGCCCGGCATGGATTGGCTGGCATCAAGCACCGCGTTTTCACGCATGGAGGACAACTCGACATCCGCTCCGCTCCGGATGCAGGCGTCACGATCCGGGTGACACTTCCAGCCTGAGGCGCAGGCGCCGTTCCGGTTCAGGGCAAGGATTGCTTCCGTGCTGCGGCTTCGTTGACGTAATCGATCAACTGGTTGATCTGCATGGACTTGTCGAAGAAGGCATCCATCCCGAAACGGTCGCAGCGCTGGCGCATGGTGGCGTGCGCGTAGTTGGTCAGCACCACCTTGTCCGGGGATCCGTACAAGCCGGAATCCGTCTGCAGCGCATCCAGCACACCGATACCGCTGCCTTGTTTGAGTTCGATATCGATAATCACCAGATCGACCGGTGTCTCGGCCAGGCGGCCCAGCGCCTCGGTTTCACCCTCCGCGCAACCGCAGAATTCGACTCCGTCGAGTTCACCCAGTATGCCGCCGAGCAGCTCCTGCAATAAAAGCGAATCCTCGATCAGAAAAACTTTCAACATGGAAGTATCGGAAAGCATGTGATGGGCACTCACCCGATAAGACGCCGCGTTATTGCGTAATGAGTCCGTGTCGTATTGCATAGGTTGCCAGTTCCGCGTTGCTGGTGACATTGAGCTTCTCGGTCAGCCGCGAACGATAGGTACTGATGGTCTTGACGCTGAGATGTAGCTGTTCGGCAATGTCTGACACGGATTCGCCGCGCACCAGCCGCAAAAAAACCTGAAGCTCGCGATCCGAGAGAATTTCATGCGGTTCACCGCTGCGCCCGCCGCTCATTTCATCTGCAAGCAATTCCGCAGTGCGCGGCGACACATAGCGGCGCCCGAGCGATACCGTACGAATCGCCTTCAACAATTCGGCCTGTTCGCAGTCCTTGCACAAATAACCGTTGGCGCCATTCTTGATCATGGCCAACGCATAGCTTTCCTCCGGGAAGCCGCTCAGAATCAGCACCTTGAGGTCGGGGTGGCGCTGTCGTACGGTACGCAACACATCCACCCCGCTCTTGCCTGGCAATGAAATATCAAGCAGCAGCACGTCGCATGGCGTGGTGCGCAAGTGAGCAAGCGCATCGTCGCCGTTCGCCGCCTCGAAACTGATGCTGATCGCGGAATCTTCATTCAGCAGTTCGCGAAAGCCGGTTCTAACAATTTGGTGATCGTCCACGATGGCGACCTGGATCATGCCATGCTCCCGTTCTGTAGGACTTCCGCCGATCTGGGCCGGGTCATGTCAACGACCCCGCATGAGATTGACCACGAAGGTGGCGAGCGCCATCACCAGAAACACGATAAACAGAATCTTGGCGATGCCGGCCGCACCGGCCGCCAGCCCTGTAAATCCGAACACGGCGGCGATGATGGCGATAATAAAAAATACCAGTGCGTAATACAACATGAGTGTTCTCCTGATTTTTCCAGAACGTGAAATGGAAAGGGTGTAGCAGGACGGGGTTCCCCGAAGTGGTTACTTGCCAGCTTAAGCCGGGTGCCAGGCTGTACCATCGGCCCCCACTGAAAGGCCTGTCAGATAACGCTGACACACCGGTGTAACCGACAGGCATGCTTACTTGATTGCCCGTGCCGCGAACACCCCCAGTAGCAGAAACACGACGAAAAGAACGACCGCGATGTAGAACAGGATCTTGGCCGCAGCGGCAGCACCCGCGGCAATGCCAGTGAACCCGAACAGGCCGGCAATCAGCGACACGATGAAAAATAACAGCGCCCATTTAAGCATGATGATCTCTCCTCACAGGGTATTGCGGTAAAAGCGCAGGCACAGCACCAGCGCACGACAAGTGCCTTCCGCAGGGAACGGGGAAAGCGCAAGAACAGTGATTCCGCACCGATCCGCCGTATCCCCGCTCCACGGGGGCGGAGAGGGAGCATGATCGCGACAGAGTGAAGCTCGACAGCATCGACATGCGTTTTCCAGGTGATGTCGTTACGGCAATGGCTTCATCCTGAATCGGGGAATAGAAAGCGTCTGTCGGAGAACACCACGACGCATCCCGGCAAACAGTTCCTCCCCCTGTAAGCCTCGTCCGACACCATCCCGCCTCAGGCATTCCGTCGGATGTCGCCTACACGCGATCAAAGCATTGACGGACAAGGGACCGCGGCATACGCCCATTCGAATCGCTCCGGTCCAGGCTTACGATCACCTCAGGCCTGCAATCAGTGCTGGCTCGCCTTTTTCTTTTCACGTTTATTAATTAAAGGAACGCTTCCATGGAACCGACAACTCTCAATCCCAAGACCCCGAATTCGCAGAACGACACCGGCAGCAATGCAGCCAAAGAGCACGTTAACCGCTCGCTGGAGGAGGCAAAGGCGGGTGCCGCCGAAGCTGCCGCCCACGGCAAGGAAATTTTCCGCAACAGCGCTGCGCAAGTCCGCGAAGCCCTCAGCCACACGACCGACCAGGCCGCCCAATATGTGCAGGCCCAGCCCTTGAAGTCCCTGTTGATGGCGGCCGCGGCGGGCGCAGCGATCGCCATACTCGCAGGGACGGTCGGCAAGCGCCACGGACATTCGTGATGGGCCTGCGCCACGGGAAGGGGCGCTGAAGGATGTGGCCGCCTCTGCTCAGGATATTGCTGGACGAGCCAGCCCTCCTGGCCGAGCATGCAGCCGCCTATTCCGCGCTCATTCGGCAGGAGGCGATGCACTTGCAGGCGCGCCTGCTCCGGCGCCTGGGTTATTTGTTATTGCTGGGTGCGGGCGTCCTGCTCGCTGTAATGTTTGCAGGCATCGCCCTGATGCTGCATGCGGCTGACGAAGGCTGGTACTGGCTGCTGTGGACAGTGCCCCTCATACCCCTGGCCGTTGCCGCGTTCGGAGCCTGGCGCCTGAAGAGCGACACGCCGGGATACCCGGCGTTTAGGCGCGTGCGCGCCCAAGTCGCGGACGACATGCAATTGGCTGGCTGGAAGAAACCGCAATGACGACGCCTGTACCCGGAATCCAAACGGATCATCCCACCGACCCCGAGGATCGGCTGGCGCTCAACCGCGCCATCCTGCGACAACGGCTCGCCCGCCTGCGGGATCATCACGCACCCGGCGCACTGGGAGTGCTCGACCAACTAGCCCGGAGCGCTCTCCCGGTTGCACGCCGGGTTGTGGCAGACAACCCGTATGCCAGTCTCGGCGGGGGCATGCTGGCAGGCATGATACTGATGTACTGGAAACCCTGGCGCAGTTTGAGCGGATCGGTGCTGGTCGGCCTGCTTGCGCGGCAGGTGCTTGCCCTCGTGCCATCGCCCGGCGCTCACGCTCTCGACTGGTTGATGGCAGCAGCTCGCGCCGGGCGTAAACCGATCCATCCCGCTCGCGCGAGCGGATCCGGAAAATGAAACATGCGGAGATTGACTTCACCCGCTGTCGGCCATTCCCGAACCCTGCTCTTTCCGGGCCTGTTCCAATGGCTGGCCCTGCTCGCCATCGCCTCGCTTGCAGCCTGTGCCACGCTGCACCCGACGCTGCCTGAGACGATGTACCCGATACCCGAGTCGGGGCCCGTGGCGTTTGAAAGCGCTCACGGCCCGGTTTCGACACAGACAAGCAAGCAGATCATCGATACCCTGGAAGACGCCTCAGGCGATGACGCCATTCTGAAAAAACATCTCGCCGTCGAGGAGGCGCTGAACCAGGACAGTCCGCTGGTTCTGGGCAACAAGCTCAGCCTGCTGCAGGACGGACCTGCCACCTATGCCGCCATGTTTGCGGCCATCCGCGCCGCCAGGCACGTCATCAACCTGGAAACCTATATCTTCGACGACGGCAGGATCGGCACCGAATTTGCCGACCTGCTGCTGGCCAAACAGGCGTCGGGTGTTCAGGTCAACGTGATCTACGATAGCGTCGGCTGCCTGGACACCCCTGCGGAATTCTTCGATCGTCTGCGCGAGGGCGGCATCCGGATTCTCGAGTTCAACCCGATCAACCCGGCGAACGCCCACAAGCGGAAATGGCGGCTCAACAACCGCGACCACCGCAAGCTGCTCGTGGTGGATGGCCGGATCGCCTTTCTGGGCGGGATCAATATCAGCGAATCGTATTCGAGCGGCTCGTTCTCCCGATCGCCCAAGAAGAAGCATGGCAAATCCCA
This sequence comes from Thiobacillus sp. SCN 63-57, assembly GCF_001725555.1. Lineage (NCBI taxonomy): Bacteria > Pseudomonadati > Pseudomonadota > Betaproteobacteria > Nitrosomonadales > Thiobacillaceae > Thiobacillus > Thiobacillus sp. SCN 63-57. The sequence goes on from NZ_MEGP01000021.1 coordinate 15,346, forward strand.
GGCTGGATGGCGCGACACGCAACTGCAGATCGAAGGCCCGGTCGTCGCCGAGCTCCAGAAAGATTTCATGGACACCTGGGCACGGCAAAAAGGCCCGCCGCTGCCCGAGAAACACTATTTCCCGAAACTTGTCACCGAGGGCGATGAAATCGTGCGGGCCATCGCCAGCGAATCGGACGAACCGGCCAGTCCGATCTATCTCACTCTGCTGTCCGCCATCGACCACGCGGAGCGTTTCGTCCATCTGACCAATGCCTATTTCGTGCCGGATCCCCATCTGGTTCGCGCCCTGGTCGGCGCGGCGCGCCGCGGGGTGGATGTGCAACTCATCCTGCCCGGAAAAAGCGATTCCTGGCTGGTCTTCCAGGCCGGACGATCGCATTACACCGAACTGCTACGCGCCGGCATCCGGATCTACGAGCGCCGCGACACCGTCCTGCATGCCAAGACGGCGTCGATTGACGGTGTATGGGCCACGATCGGTTCGACCAATCTCGACTGGCGAAGCTATTTGCATAACGACGAAATCAATGCCGTGATTCTGGGCACCCATTTCTCACGTCAGATGGAAGCCATGTTCGACCAGGATCGGGCGGCTTCCACCCTGATCGAACCCGCCCGCTGGCAACGCCGCTCTCCCTTGCAGCATATGGAGGAATGGGTCGCACGGCGGTTCGAATACTGGCTGTAGCCCACTTCCGCCATTTCATTCCCGCAACCGTAGAAAGGAGCTTGTAATGACTACATTGATCGTCGGCCGTTTCCAGCAACTATCCAGCGCAGATTCCGCCGTACGCGACTTGGGGCGGCTCGGATTCCGCAAGCCTGAGATGTGCCTGGTGTACGTCAATCCTCATGGCCAGCACGCCATCCACCCGGTGGGCGGCGATCTGGACGAATCCCCGGGCACGCACGAAGCCGGTTCCGGCGCGATGACGGGGGCAGCCGGCGGGCTGGGGGCCGGTACGCTGGTCGGCGTGGCGACGCTTCCCGCGCTCGGACCCGTGGGTCCCTTGCTCGGGGCCGCAGTCGGCGCCTATGCCGGCGCCCTGGTGGGCGCGCTGAAAAACATGGACGAAAACGAGACGCAGGAGCCAGGCAGTCCGCCGCCCCGCGAACCCGGTATGCTGCTGGCGGTTGCGGCCGATGCCCCGGCCCGGCGGGAAAGCGCGATCGAGATCCTGAGCGAATATGCAGACGAGGTGGAGGAAATCGATGGCACCTTGCGCGACGGCGACTGGGTGGACTTCGACCCGCTCCAGTCGGGCAAAACCATCGGGTAAGGCCCGTAATTGCCGGCCTGCAACGCTCGCGAAACCGTATCCCGGCATCCCGCGGAGGCGCTGCCGTCAGACATGTCCTACCGCGTGCCTGACGCTAGACTGACTTGCAGGCTCCCCGGCGTTCCTCTATGCTGTCTACTCGGCCAACCAATGGGAGCCCCTCCATGCCACTGTCGTTCATCGTTGCCTGGATGCCGGGATCAAGGAATCGCGTTCTGCCTCGCCCTCCGCACCTGCCCGCGCGCGCCACGGATTTCCGGTCCCTGCTCGCAGGCGTCGTGTCGATTGCCTGGGGCGCGACAGGTGCGTCGCTGGCGCACGCCGATCGACTTGCCGGCGCCACGCTTGCACAGCAAGGCGGCGGGGGCGCCCCCGCCTGCATGACCTGTCATGGCGCCCAGGGAGAAGGTCAGGCAGCGGCCGGGTTTCCGCGGCTCGCAGGACAGGGCCAGGCGTATCTGCTGAAGCAGCTCCAGGCATTTGCCGACGGCACGCGCAAGAATCCCCAGATGGCGCCGATCGCCCGTTCGCTCAGCGCCGCACAGATGCGTGATGCCGCCGACTACTATGCCAGCCTCCCCGGCTGGAAGCAGACGACCGCGCCGCACACCCCTTCGGCTCAATACGCACAGGGACTGAAAATCGCCACGGAGGGCGACTGGACCAAGGAAATGCCCGCCTGTTTCGCCTGCCACGGCATCACGGGCGAAGGGGTTCCCCCGCACTTCCCCGCCCTGGCCGGCCAGCCCATGGCCTACACCCAGACCCAGCTGAACGCCTGGAGAGCGGCCCAGCGAACCAATGATCCGCTGGGCCTGATGCAGGCCGTCGCCGAAAAAATGAGCGACGCGGAAATCGCCGCCGTCAGCCGGTATCTCGAGAACCCGTCGCGCCCAGGGAAGGAGAAATGATGTCATTCAGAACCTGGTATGAAAGCCAGAAGCAGACGCGCACATTCCATCCCGGCTGGATCGTGATGGCCGTCGGCGGAGCGCTCGTCGTGGCTGGCATCATCGCGATACCGGCCACCCTCGTTGCCGAGACCGCTCCACCGCCTGCGGCGGCCGCGCCACCAGCAGGTATCTCGGACCATGGCAAGGCGCCCGGCACGGACATGCCCAAAGTGATCGAGCAAACGCCCGACCCTGCCAGACTGCGCAACGCCAAGACGATCCAGGTCGATTTTTCGCCTCCGCCCGACGAGGCCATGCCCACCGGAGAATTCGGCCAAGCCGTCCGTTTGGGCAAGGCCATCTTCACCGACACCCAGACCTATGCGCGTCAATATGTCGGCAACAAGCTCAATTGCGTGAACTGTCATCTGGGTGCGGGACGCAAGGCGGATTCGGCCCCCTTGTGGGCCGCGTATGGCATGTTTCCGGCCTATCGCGACAAGAACAAGCACGTCAACACCTATGAAGAGCGTCTCGCCGGATGCTTCCGCTTCAGCATGAACGGAAAAGCGCCGGCCCCCGACAGCAAGGAAATGGTGGCGCTTGTCAGCTACAGCTACTGGCTGGCCAAAGGCGCACCGATCGGCGTCGAGCTCAAGGGCCGCGGTTATCCCACGCTTCCGGAACCGCCGCAGAAGCCGGATGCGGCACGTGGGAAGCAGGTGTTCGAGGCCAACTGTGCCCTCTGTCACGGCGCCGACGGACAGGGCACGGAAATGAGCGGCCGCTACGTATTCCCGCCGCTGTGGGGAAAGAACTCGTTCAACGGCGGGGCCGGCATGTCCAAGGTCAAGAATGCCGCCGCATTCGTCCACGCGAACATGCCCCTGGGCAAAGGCAACTCGCTGAGCGAGCAGGAAGCCTGGGATGTGGCCCAATACCTGGATAGCAAGCCGCGGCCGCCCGACCCGCGAAAGGGGAAATCCTCCTAGGGCGTAAGGGATCGCCTGCCCCGCCTTGCGAGAACAGCGCGCCTAAACGTACATCCTGCCAGCCACTTCAGGCCTGTTGCGGCTGGCCTATCGGGATTCGGCAAGCCCCGGGTACCGCCCACGCTGGGAATCAATCATGAATTCCGGGGGGCTTAAAGCCCGCCATTCACGCTCCGGCGCATTTCTTTTTCTCCGCACCGCTTCTTATTGGGAATTGTCTGACACGACGTTGGGTGGAAGGCGATTGTGTACGGGTGGCGCACCCCGTTTAATGCAAAGTACCTTGTCGGACACCTGTCTAGAGGTTCGTTTGTTCATCCCTTTTCCGGAGGAAAAATATGGCTACCACCAAGCAGAAAGATGCGTGCGATTTCCTTGACGCCGACCACAAGGCCGTCAAGAAGATGTTTGCCGAATACGAGGAATTGGCTGAAGCGCGCGGCAATTCCCGGGAAAAGAAACGTCAGCTGGCGGAAAAAATCTGCCGGGAACTGATCGTGCACACACAGCTGGAGGAAGAAATCTTCTACCCCGCGGTGCGCAAGGCGATCAAGGAAGATCTCATGATGGACGAAGCCGGCGTCGAGCACGCCAGCGCCAAGGATCTGATCGCCCAGATCCAGGAAATGACGCCGGGCGACACGCTCTATGACGCCAAAGTGACGGTACTGGGCGAGTACATCGACCACCACGTCAAGGAAGAGCGCAATGAAATGTTTCCGAAAGCCCGTGCGTCGAAAGTGGACCTGGTGAAAATGCGTGACGCCCTGCAAGCCCGCAAGGAAGAATTGATGGCGGATGCGGAGGCGTTGGCTGGCTGAGGTGGTCGGGCCGGTCCAGCGAAAACCGGATCATCACTAAAGGGGTCAGGGGTGGGCTCGAATGGCGCCTCATCCGGCGCTCGCCTGGCCCGATTTTCCCACGCCCTTTCCTACGGGCGCTGCTTCAACGGCTGACGCGAGCCGCACCTCCTGCCGCCCGCTGGTGGATCCGATGCAGGCGATACAACTGGTGGGTGATCTCAGCCCCGTAGAGCATGATCAGCGAAACGTAATAGACCCACAGCAGGATCACCGCCAGCGAACCGGCCGCCCCGAACGTGCTCATGATCGCGCCACGCCCCAGATACAGCCCGATTCCCCATTTGCCCACCTCGAACAGCACTGCGGATATCGCGGCGCCCGTCAGCAAAATGCGGCGCGGCATCCGCACCGGTATGAGCAGGCGGTAGAGCAGTAGCACCAGGGCAGTCATGGAGGCCAGCGAGACCAGGGCCTGGAACACACCGGCCAGTCTTAACCAAGTACCGAAGCCGCGGGTCAGATAGCTACCCAATGCAATGGTCGCGGTACTCGCCAGCAGCGAGACGATGAGCAGAAAGCCGACGCCGATGATGATGGCCAGGCCGCGCAGGCGATCCATCAGCAGTACCGCCATGACGTGACGGTACTCGCGCTTCGCGTCGAAGATCCGTTCGAAGGCGACGCTCATTTCAACGAACAGACCCGTGGCACCCATCAGCATGCCGGCGAGACCAAGCAGCACCGCGATGCCGCCCTGGCCGGACAGATAGCTCGCTTCCAGCAATCTCTGCACCAGACTGGCTCCGGCGTGGCCCAGCAAGCCTTCCATCTGGACCACGATCCGTCCCTCGACGGCATCCCGGCCAAAAAACAGGCCCGAGATCGACACGGCGATGACGAGGATGGGCGACAGCGCGAAGACGGCGTAATAGGCCAGGGCTGCGCCATGCGTCGTCAGGCGGTGCGCCGCCCAGCTCCGGCCGGCGCGGATGGGAACCCGCAGATAACGCATCCACCACCGACTCCGAGTGTGTTTTCCGGCCATGCGTAGATATCCACTTTCCATGCCTTGATTCTAGTGCAGCTCAATATGGGCTTTCGCCCCGCAGATGCGCATGCAGGCGCTGTCAAGGCTTTATCGGGATGCACCGACACGCACATGAGAAACCGCCTACAACGGGCTCGGCGGCGGCTGGTGATGAGGGTGAAGGTTTCTCCCTAAGATACCGCCACGATGCGCATAAATGCGCAAAAGGACCGCGATGAGAAACAACCCGGGGCGTAAGCCTGCCAAGCAACATGGCGACAAGGAAAGCTTTGGGGCCGGGTGTGTGGTGCGCCTAACGTGGAAAGCAGGATGAGTGCGATCAACAACGGCAGCCGGTTTTCGCGGTTCGCCCAGACTGCAGCCCGCATGATGGGGGCCCCCCGTACGTTCATGATTGCCTTGTGCATCGTCGTTGTCTGGGGGCTGAGCGGGCCCCTGTTCGACTTCAACGACACCTGGCAACTTGTCATCAATACCGGCACCACCATCATCACGTTCCTGATGGTGTTCCTCATCCAGAACACGCAAAATCGTGACGCCGAAGCGATGCAGATCAAGCTCGACGAGCTGATTCGCGCGGCGCACGACGCGCAGAACTCTCTGCTCGATCTGGAAGAGCTCGAGCCGGAGGATCTGGAACGCATCCGGGCCCGTTACACGGACCTGGCGAAACAGGCCCGGCATGAATTGCGCAGCCAGCCCTACCCCGGTCCGCACCGCGACGAGTCGTAACCGCACCACGCAGGATGTGAAAACCAGAAGATCCTCGCAGCCATGTATTCGAACGCAGCCAAAGGCGGTTGTCTCCAATCGTCACGCGTTCGATGCGTTACGCGACAGTTTGGCAAATTCTCAACGTGGGACGTAAGCCGTCTCGACTCAGGCGGACGCACGTTTGATGACGCTGATACGCCCATCCCCTTCCAGGTAGCATTGACTGACTTCCGCCAACTCCCGCTCGCGGATACCGTGTTCACGCAGCTTCGCCATCAGTTCTTCTTCCCGAATCAGTTCGCGTTTCATGTTTTGCCTGAGCAGCCGACCGTTCTTGATCAAGAGAAGCGGAGCCGGACGAAGTAAGCGCTCGATGCAGGTAAACCGGTAGCCGAGCCAGTCCAGAAAGAAGTCCCAGAACGCGATCGTCGCTACCAGTACCAGTCCCTCGGTGATCGACTTGTACTCGCTGGCCATGGCGTTTTGTGAAGCATCGGCGACAAGCACCACTACCAGCAGATCGGAAATCCCCATTCCCCCCGTTTCGCGCCGCGAGACCCGCAGCATGAAAAAGAGAAAAAGATAAATCACCGTACCGCGAAGAATGATCTCCAGAAGCGGAACAGTGGGAACGAAAACCGAACGCCAGTCCATGCCTGTGTTTCCTCACCTTCGCCATGACCGCGCCTGACGCGAACGGGGGGGCCGTGGGGACTGCCTTCACAGGCTGCGCACGACCCGATAGCTGCGTCCACGGAGTTCGCTCACGGCCCGGTCGATCTGGACTTGCGTCACAGGATGGATGACGACGGCCCAGCGGCCCTTGCGAATGGCCCGCCGCACGGACGCGATCACGAGGACATGATCGGGGCGCGCCGTCAACAAGCCGCCCACCAGAAGCCCCAACACCCCACCGAAAAAAGCAAAGACCGCGAAGCTCATGCCGGCCGTACTCACGACGGCGGCATTGCCGGCCACGATGAAACCCAGATAAAGCAGGATGCCGGCTACCACGCCCGCGGCGCCCGACACCAGGTGCGCTCTCACGAGCGTGCGCCAGATGCCCGCCTGCTCGGGTTCCAGCTTGCTGGAAAATGCGGGACTGCCCGTGGCATCTCCATCGGGCGGGCCCACCAGATCCACCTGGGTATCGTCGAGACCCGCCGTGCGTTTCACCTGCTGGGCGGCATCTTCCGCTCCGCTCCGGTTCATGAAGAGACCCGCCACCTTGGTCAGCGACCGTTCGCCGAATATCACACGCTTGATTTTCATATCGCTCCTTTCCCGGATACCGATCCGACGGTGCGGCGAAACCTGCGAGGCTGCACTCGCCGATACAGAAATCCGCTGCCCCTATTTGGGGCGGGGGTTGCGCCCGACCGGCCGGTGGGGCGCCCATTGCCCTGCACGCAATGCGGTGACCGCATGCACGACCGCGCGGCCGACGTTGCCCGCTTCTTCCTGCACGGCTGCGTCCCGGTCCAGCGTGTCATGGCTGTCGGCATAGGGTTCGTAATAGCCGATATAGCGATCGAGGCGCGCCTGGGGACCGGCATCGATCAAGCCCATCCAGTCGAGCCAGTCGGACAGCGCGCGGCGCGAACTTTCTATCCCGGCCACGTCGCCATGCACCAACAGCCCATATACCCGTCCCGCCAGATGCTTGGGATAGTCCCATCCGGCCATTTCCAGGTCCTTGGCCCGTGCCGGATCCTTGCCGGCCGTGCGCGTGGGATCGGGGTTTCCCCCGTCCGCGCACACCAGCCGGTCGATCATCAATTTGAGCGGGCTCGGACTCTGGTACCAGTAAACCGGGGTGACGATGACGACGGCATGGGCAGCCGTCCAACGCTCGTAGATCTCGGCCATCCAGTCGTTCGTCTGGTTCAGTCCGTGGTTCGGGTAGCAGGAACAGGGCCAGTGACACAAGGGCATGGCGGTCGACACGCAGCCTTTGCACGGGTGGATGTGGCGGCCATATTCGGACGCCAGGAGACTGAGGTCGAGCACGTCGGTCTCCACCCCGTCCTGCATGACGGTTTCCCGAATGCGGCTGAGCAGGCGAAACGTCTTCGACATCTCGCCGGGACAGGTCCCGTCATTCCGGGCCGCACCGCAAACCAGCAGGACGCGTGTGGGCGTCTCCGGGCGGCTCCATTTCTCCTGGGCCTGCAGCACGCGGCGCCGGGTAGCCAGCCATTCGCTCGACAGTTCGAAATCGGGGTTCTCGAAATCCGCACCGGCACGCTCGGTGCGGGGCGATTTCCTGCCGGTGACATACGCCTGCCAGGCGACTTCCTCGAGGCGTTCGAGTGCGTCGGCAACTGTCTCGTACAAGGGATCGGCATAGGCCATACGGAATCGCTGGCCGAAGGTCTGACGATCCAGCATCGCTGGCGCCTGGCCTGTGCGGATCGTGATCATGGGGCGTCATGGTGCGGCAGCGCAACGGGAGGACGCCGGCATCGAGTCGATCCCGTCTGCCTGCCGTTGCTAGCGAAACCGCCGATGGACGATCAATGGAACCAGTCGTCCTTGGCCTGGTTTTGCCATTCCTTGACCTGCTTCTCGGCGTCATCACGGGTCACGCCATAGCGTTCCTGGATCTTTCCGGTGAGCTGATCGCGACGGCCCTCGATGGCGTCGAAATCGTCGTCGGTGAGCTTGCCCCACTGCTCCTTGAACTTGCCTTTCATCTGTTTCCAGTTGCCTTCGATAATGTCCCAATTCATGGTTCTCTCCTTTTCAACACACACTACACAATCGCGCGCCAAGGGATCTGGCGCGCACCCACTGCTTACGGTTTGACGACGATGTCGTTCTTGACCGCCTTCACGTTCGGCACCTTGCGGGCAATCGATTCGGCCGTATCCCGTTCCGTCGCATTCTTGGCAAAGCCGGAGAGCTGGACGGTCCCGTTCAGCGTTTCAACCTTGATCGCCATGGCGCTGACCACGGGGCTTTCCGCAAACCGGGCCTTGACCTGGGTCGTGATCGTCGAATCGTCCACATACTGTCCGACGGTCGACTGCTCACGCGTCACCGCGCACCCACCCACCGTCAGGGTGCTGACGGCGAGCATGGCTGCAAATAATTTGCTGGCATTCATGATGGTTTCCTTTTTGCTGGTTAATGGATGCTTTCCTTTTTGCTGGTTAATGGATGCAGGGCCGATCGGGTCGACCGCCTTTTTGGCCGACTCTCGGTCAATCAACCGTCTTCCTGCCTTGCATCCCGTGTTTTCAAACGCGGCGGCGCCCGATCTTCCAGCCGATCAAACCCAGTCCGGCCAGCATCATGGCGCTGACCTGCGCCTCCGGAACGGGCGTCACCGCGGCCGTGGTCGCCGTCAAGCCGCCATATTTCTTGTCCACGTAGGCGAGTGACGACGATCCGCTCGTCGATGCCACGAGAAGATTTTGGAACGACACATTCACCGTCCGGGTACCGGCCCATTCGGTGGATGCGGCAGCGGTCCACGGGTGCGTGTTGCCCCCCGTCTGATCCATGGCCGCATCGGGCGCAATGCTGGTCATCGTGTCCTTCGCAGGGTCGAGCACGTCGTAGACCCGTACCTGGCCTGCGACGTCAGCCGTACTGCCGCCGCCAAGCAGCATGTAATCGCCCCGTTCGGCAAGATCAATGCTGGAGAACGAATAACCGTTGTGGGCCGTCATCTGGATGTTGGCGGTGTTGGCGGCAAGCGTATAACCCGCGCCGTTGGTCGACGCCGCCTTGAAATCCACCGGCGTGAAAGACAGGGTGTCGCCGCTCAGAACGGGCTGGCCAAAGAGCCCCATCAGCGTATCGTCGAACGTGAAATCAACACTATCGCCACTGAGGGTGACCGATGCGGCGAAAGCCACTCCGGAGAATGCCTGGGCCAGCAAAAAGACCCCTGCCGCCATATGATTCACTCGCTTCATGTGTTGCTCCTCCCGGTTGCCATGGAATCGAAATAGGGAGACCGCTTCCCTTTTGCGCTTTCAAGTTCAAGAAAAATCCGGATGGCCGTGTATGCCCTCCGCCGTGGTGTAGCTATCTGTCCGCTCAGGGAAATCCTCGCCACGGCCGTGGAGACCCGTACTGGATGGCAGGATCCTTTCGCCAAGACCGACCCGGAGATGCGGTTGACGACAGCAGATAGCTACACGTCCACTCTAGGCAGGGTCCGTGGCTACAGGTATAAGAAGGAAACGCTTCCGCATGTAGGAATGAAGGAAGCGCGTGTCGGATGACCTGGGTCGCTTGTGGATCACGGTGCAGGAAAGAAGGTATGCCGAGCGGACGGGCGCCTTAGCCCGCCATGAATTCGCCGACGGATTTGAATTCCTCGACGCGATCGCACACCGACTTGATGACCATCATGATCGGCATGCCGAGCAGGAGCCCCCACGCGCCCCACAACCATCCCCAGAACAACACACCGACGAAGACCACCACCGCATTCATGCGGCTGGCCCGGCCGGTGAGCCAGGGTGTGAGCAAATTTCCTTCCAGGCCGTGGATGGTGAGCGAGATCGCAGCGATGGCCAGCGCCATGCCCAGGCTCTCGAATTGCAGAAACCCCACCAGCGCCGTTCCGCCGATGATGACGATCGCGCCCAGGTAGGGAACGAGGTTGAGAATGGCCGCTGCAATGCCCCATACGGCGGCATGCTCCAGGCCGATCCAGAGAAAGGCGAGCCAGCTCGTGATCCCGACAAGAACACTGGTGAAGACCTGGACCAGCAGATAACGCTGAATTTGGGCGCTGATCTCGTCCAGCATCTGGACGGTGATCTTCTTCCTGCTGAGGGTCGGGCCCGAGAGCTTGACGAGCTTGCGCCGGAACGTATCGCCCGAAAGCATCAGGAAGTAGGCCAGAAACAACACCATCACGGCGAGACTCAGGAAGGACAGCACGCCGCGGGTGCCATTCCACAGATAGTCCCGAATATTGAACTTGGGCTGCTCGATCTGGACGCGGGTCACGCCACGCGGCGCCGGCGACACCGCCACAGCCGTCTCGCTCGCGGCGTGTTCGATCTGATCCGCCGCTTTTTGTACATTTTCAATCGCCCCCTTGGAGCCGCGCCATTCCCGATTCAGGGTATGGCGGAATTTCTGCGCCGCCTCGGGCAGGGTTTCGATCATGCTCGCCGTTTCATCCTGCAGCGAATACGCCATGAAACCGCTGCCGCCCATGATCATCAGCAGCAACACCGCGGCCCCGACCGCGCGCGGCACATGCCATGTCTGCAACCGGTTGACCAGGGGGGAAAGCGCATAGCTGAGGATGATGCCCAGGACCAGCGGAATGAAGAAATCCTGGGCCCAGTCGAGAATGAACACACTCGCGAATACGGTCAGCAGGATAAGCGGAAGGCTGTGGATGTCGGCTGAAATCCGGGCGGGCCCCGGCGTTTCGACGGAACTGTTTTCTCCCGAACCTCGTGCAACATCGACGGGTGTTTCATGCGCATTGTCCATCATGCCTCCGACAGGAATCGATGAATGAATTTATACGACGTTACGGCGGATTCGGGGGCGCTTAGCGATCGGCCGCCCGTACTTCCCCGATCAGGCGTCGGCACTCGCTGTCGGCGTTGCGTCCGGCATCGATCAGAGGGAGGAGCGCCAGCGCGGGGTTGACCGCTCCCAGCGCAAGCGCTCCGAGGCCGCGCATGGCCAGCTTGCCCTTGTCCAGGCTGGCCTGCGGATGGGCAAAGCTGCCTTGCACGTGGATGGGCGTACGCAATGCGACCAGACTGGGTTTTCGGCTTTTCGGCACCACGGTCAGGTCGAGGCGTTCCTGTCCGAGATCGATCCGACCGCTTCCGTCGATGCGGCTGACGTCCGTATCGAGAACCAGGATGTCGGGCTGCATGACGCCCTGCTTCACCGCGAAATCGGCGATTCCGCACCGGATCCGGACGGGCTCGTCGCCGGTGACTTTCAGTTGCAGCATTTCCAGCAGATGAAGGCTCATCGTTTCCATCAGGAGCTTGCTGACTTCACCGCCGTCGATCACCAACGACGCCTGTCCGTTCGCGCTGCCGAGCATCGATGCAACAGTATCGCCCTGTCCTTTCAGATCGATGTTTCCATTGAACTCGCCGATGCTCGCCATCGAACGATCGAGGGTTGGAAACAGCTTGGCCAACTGGAGTGTGCGCGCCTGGAGTTTCGCCGAAGCCTGGATGGGGGATGCACGTCCATCCAGCGTCACGGCACCCGCCAGCGTTCCGCCTGCCACGTCGAACCGCAAGGGGTCCAGCCTCAGGCGCCCGTCCTGCAACCGCAAACGTGTCGACAATCGATGGAGCGGCAAGGCTGCCGGACGCTCGATCGAGCCGGCATCGAGGGTCACATCCGCGTCCATATGGTTCCAACGCTGGGTGCGAAATGCCTTGCCCGGCAGGATGCCGGTTGGTGCAGACTCAGCCCTCGCAGGCTTCTCGCCTGCCTGGCCCGCTCCGACGAGGGGACCCAGATCGGAAATGTCGAGGCGCGTCGAATCGAGACGGGCAACCAGCAGGGGGCGCCGGCCTCCCGTATCGATGCTGAGACTGCCGGCGATGTCGCTCCTGCCCATCTCGCCGGTGAATTTTTCGTAGCGCCATTGATGGGAAGCATGCACCAGGCGACCGCGCGTCCGATAAGGCGGCGTATCCGGGAATACCACGCCGACCAAGGGATAGAGTTGCGCCAGGTTGGCGCCCCTGAGCACGATCTGGAGATCGACCGCGGACAGTTTGAGCAGATTGGTGATGCGACCGTCTGCGTCGACCGCAGTCTGGCCGATCTTCCCGGACACATTCAGATGGTACGGCCGCGTTTCGTCACGCAACGCCAGTATGGTGTCACCGGCGCCCTGGGCGACAAGAGGCTCGCCCTTGTAGCGCCCCTGCACGGTGAACCTCAATGGCGCGGATGTCTTGTCCGACCCATGCGATGTCGTGATCCGCGCGCTCAGGCGCGTGCCCTGCGCAGGATCGTCATACTCGACGCGCCCGTCGCCGACCGCAAGATGCCGGATGGCGACGCGCGCCTGGCTGTCACGCTGACGGCGATCGAGCAGCCAATTCCTGCGCCCGTCCCGGCTCTTTTCGAAAGCGAGCGCGGCCTGATCGAGCTGCACCTGCGGAAACACGATCTGGCCGCGAAAGAGTGGAAAAATGGCGATATCGACCGTCGCATGGCGCACGTCGATCATGTTCGGCCGGCTGGCCCAGGATGGATTGGAAAACGTCACATCGGACGCGTGAACCCGCACGACAGGCCATCGCAAGCCGATGTCGAGATCGCCTCCGATTCGCAAGGTGCGGTGGGTCTTGGCATGAACCGCATGGGCAATCGGCTCGCGCAGCGCGTTCCAGTTTGTCACATTCGCCACCACCACGAGCAGGATTGCCAGGGTCACGAACGGCAGGGCGACCGCCATCTTCGTGCGTGGCGTCATCGGACAAGCGGATCGGCTCCATTGAGCGGCGCACCTGGCAATGGGTGCGTATCCGTTCAGAACGCCGTTCCGAATCCCTTGTCTTGTTCCAGCCGAAGAGTCGGCAACCCTGCGAGCTCATGAATCGGCATGAGGACACCGCGCGTGTCCGGTACGGCATCGAACAGCTGGTACAGATATTTGCCACCCCCCTTGAATTCGTATGCTTCTTCAAGAAAACGCATGTGTTCGTGCGCGGCGAGACAGTCGCGCGACCTGCAATCCTGTTTGTAGTGTTCGATCAGGGAATTAATCACGTCCAGGTGTTCGTCGGTAACGTCGAACTGGCGGGCGGCGGCGTTTTTCCGGACGGTTTTCTCGACCTCATCCCGTGTGAGGTGTCGGACGGCGTCGTAGATCGGGATTTCTCCGTCGTGGGTGATGCTTTCGCTGTTGTTCATGGGATTTCTTTCTTGTGTAATGGGTTCGTGTTCACGCGAGATTGTCGGCGGCGAACTTCCAGTTGATGAGTTTGTCGACGACGCCGGCCACATGGTCCTTGCGCCGGTTCTGGTAGTCGAGGTAATACGCGTGTTCCCATACGTCGATGGCGAGCAGGGGCCTCATGCCGGATGTCAGCGGCGTATCCGCATCCTCGGTCTTCATCACGCTGATTTTCTTGCCGTCCAGCACCAGCCAGGCCCATCCGGTTCCGAACTGGGTCACGGCGGCATGCACGAGTTCCTGCCGGCACGCCTCGACCGAACCGAAGGACACGTCGATCATCTGCTTGAGGATGGGCGGCGGATCGCCCCCGCCGTTTTGACAGAGGCTATCCCAGTAGAACGCATGGTTCCATGCCTGGGCCGCATTATTGAAAATCTCGGTTTTTCCGCCCGCGCCAGCCGCCAGAATCATGGCCTTGATCGGCATGGCCTGGAACTCGGTGTCGTCGATCGCCTTGTTGAGGGCATCGATATAGGTTTGATGATGCTTGCCATGATGGAACCTGAGCGTGTTCTCGGAAATGACCGGGCTCAACGCATCCATGGCATAAGGCAAGGCTGGCAGTTCGTAGGGGAAACTCATGTTCTCGAGCATGGCCGTACTGATGCCGCCGGCTGTCACCGAGGCCGTGGAAGGAAAGTCGTGTTGCGGTAGATTCATACAAGGGCTCCGTTCAAGGATTGAGTTAAATGGGCCGTTCCGGCGTTATGCCTGGATAAGCACGGCGCGCGACCAGACGCGCCCGTATTTGGCGGCGTCGATATAGGAAGCCACTCCTTCGCGCGCGTCCATCTTCACGACGCCGTCGTCGATCGCGACCTCTGCCCGATCCAGAAGCGGCATCGCATCGGGTGTGTACCCGATGATTTTCAGATGCGCATAGGCATCGAGGATGAAATTCATCACGGCCGCCTTCTGCTTCATGGCATCGACGGCCGTCCCTGAAATCGCCAGCACGACCGTGTCGAACAGGACCGAGGGAGCGGCTGCCACGGCATGGTGCGGGGTGAGCGTCTCGCCGGTGCTGGATGGGATTGGCCCCACATGCAGGCCGATCACTTCCAGCACCGCACCTTCGGTCTCGGCCGCGGTCAGCAGGGCATCCAGAATGGCAGAGTCGTAGCCCTCGCTGACCAGAACGCCGATCTTCCGGCCCTCCAGCGTGGGCTTGGCCTTCGCCAACAGACTAAGCGTCGGCGAAAGACTCAGATCGATGGGGGTTGCAGCCGGAGCAATCGTGTCGGCCTGGCCTTCCATGCCCAGCGCACGCGCCACCCTGTCGCACAGTTCCGGATCGACATGGCGGAGATGGCCGAGTATCCGGCACCGTACTGCGACGGTTTCCACCTTGCCGAGTTCGAAGGTGAAGGCGCAGACGATATGGTCCTGTTCCGGCGCTGTCATCGACCGATAGAACAGGCGCGCCTGGCTGTAATGGTCCTTGAAGGTCTCCGGACGCACACGCAGCTTGTCGCCGCTTTGCGTGGCAGGATGCGTGTCGAATCCGGCCGCCGGATTTTCTTTCGGCGATTCCGGCGCCAGGCTGTTCGGCTCGTAGTTCACGCGCCCCTGGGGAACATCCGTCTGCATGACGGCATCGCGCTGAAAATTGTGCATCGGACAGCGCGGCCGATTGATCGGCAACTGATGGAAATTGGGCCCCCCAAGCCGCGACAGCTGGGTGTCGAGATAGGAAAACAGCCGGCCCTGCAGCAGGGGATCGTCGCTGAAATCGATACCCGGAACAATATGCCCCGGATGGAAGGCGACCTGCTCGGTCTCGGCGAAAAAATTGTCGGGGTTGCGGTTCAGAACCATCTTCCCGATCGGCTGCAGCGGAATGCTTTCTTCCGGTATCAGCTTGGTCGGATCCAGCACATCGAAGGGCAAGGACTCGGCGGTGGCCTCGTCGAATGCCTGGACGGACAGCTCCCATTCCGGGAAGTCGCCACGCTCGATCGCCTCGTACAGGTCGCGCCGGTGAAAATCCGGGTCCGCGCCGCAAATTTTCACGGCTTCGTCCCACAGGACGGAAGCCGAACCGATGCGGGGACGCCAGTGGAACTTGACGAAAGTCGACTTCCCCTTCGCGTTGACCAAGCGAAAGGTATGGATCCCGAACCCCTCCATCATGCGCAGCGAACGCGGGATCGCCCGATCGGACATGGCCCATAGAATCATGTGCATGCTCTCGGGCATGAGCGAAACGAAGTCCCAGAAGGTGTCGTGGGCAGTCGCGGCCTGGGGATAGCCCCGGTCCGGTTCCATTTTGGCGGCGTGAATCAGATCGGGAAATTTCATCGCATCCTGGATGAAGAACACCGGGATGTTGTTGCCCACCAGATCGAAATTGCCTTCCTGCGTGTAGAACTTGACGGCAAACCCACGCACGTCGCGCGGCAGGTCGACCGACCCCGCCCCGCCGGCAACCGTGGAGAAACGGGCAAACACAGGGGTCTGCACATCCGGGTCGCACAGGAATGCCGCGCAGGTGAGATCGCCGAGATCGCGATAGGCCTGGAAATAGCCGTGCGCACCCGAGCCGCGCGCATGCACGATCCGCTCGGGGATACGTTCATGGTCGAAGTGCGTGATCTTCTCGCGAAGGACAAAATCCTCGAGCAGCGTAGGCCCACGTTCGCCGGCAGTAAGCGAATTCTGATCGTCCGCAATTGCCACGCCCTGGTTGGTCGTGAGCGTATGATCGCGCTGGTCGGTCATCTGATGCAGCTCACCCCCGTTGCCCGTGTGCTCAAACGAACGGCTGGAGATGCTACTTTTCGCAGGTGTTTGGGACGTATGCTTCGGCTTGGCCATGGACTCTCTCCTCTAGGCAATCTGGATTCGTCCGCACGAGACAGCGGGCGGGGATCGGGAAGCCATCCGGCAGAGGTACGGCGCCCAACCCATTGGCATGCACCGCCGGAACGGTGCATCGGGAGTCCACCTGCTACTGCATGTATTTCATTTTCGCCTCGCTGACGCAGGCATCCTTGGCGCTGCCCGACAGGCTGTCGCAACGCTCCTTGGCAGCCTTGTAATCGGCTTTCATCTTGTCTTCGTTGGCCTCGGCCTGACTCTTGGTCGCTTTCTCATTCGCCTTGGCCTGGGCCTTCGCGCCGACGTAGGCGGCCTTCGCATCCTTCATGCAGACGTCCTTCGCATTGCCGGACATTTTTTTGCAATTGTCCTTGGCCACGTCGTAATTCCTTTCGGCCTGATCCTTAGCGGCATCGTGGCGGGCCTCGGCCCGATCCTCCATGACATCCTTCATGTCGGCGGCATACAACGGGGCCATGATGGAGAGCCCCAGGGCAATGAACATCGCGTGACGTAATTTCATTTCAGACTCCTTCATTGGATCGGTTGGTGAACAGGCCGGGCCATTCGGTGGCAGACAGCCTGTCGGCTGGCTCGGCATAAGCAGCACTCTAGGGTTCACGCTGAATGCTCACCATCCGTATTCGCCGAGAAAATTGTCAGTTTTCGTTCTCGACGATGTAGGCCGATACTGACGCCCTTACCCACGCCCTGCAGAGGTGGGCACAGACAGGGCAAGGCCGCGGCGCATGCGATATACGGCGCCACGACCTGCGTACGCTGGCTAACTAGTTTTATCGTTAATACGAACCGGAACCGCTGGTGGAACCACTCGGGGAACCACTGGATGAACCATCCGGGGAACCGCTCGGCGAACCGGTGGGAGAACCGTATGGCGAACCATCCGGCGTACTCATTTGCGAGCCAGGCTGTCCGGATGAACCACCGGTGGGGCCTTCCATGGGCGCACCGCCCGGCATGTCGGTCGCACGGCCGTCCTGATGGCGTTTCATGCCTGAGGCATTGCCGGACGACCCAGGATGTGAGCTCGTCGCATTCTTCATGCACGTCGACTTGGCCTTGCCGGTCATGTCCTTGCATTTTTCCTCCGCTGCCTTCTTCATGCAGTTGGACTTGGACGCACCGGTCTTTTTGTTGCAGTTATCCAGGGCATCCTGGTAGTTTTTTTGTGCCCCGTCGGTCATGCCGGGGGAGGTGCTGGACGGACTCTGTGGGTGGCCGCTCGAATCGGCGGCGTACAAAGGGACGGACCCCGAAACGGCAAAACCGAGCGCCAGGAAAATTGCGGGACTGAGCTTCATGGAAATCTCCTTCAATAATAAATGGGCTTGAACATGACCCAATCGAACGTGCACACCCCGGGCAGAAACTTGCGCCGTCGGCGTCACGCACGATTCGGTATGTCAACGTTAGGCACTGCGCGGGGAAGGCGATATCCGACACGGCCGAGAAAACTGTAAGCGCCCTTGCGCGATGAAGTAGGTCCGCACTGACCGGGGCTGAATGCCTTTTTCCGGTTGGTGGAAACGTTGCAAGCGAGGGCAGCGTCACGCCGCCCCTTCAACCGGCTTCAGGTCGCTGTCTTGCGGGCGGCGGCATGGCGGGCGCGTGTTTCTGCAGCCTTCTTCGCCGATGCGCTACGTTCCGCCGCGCTGCGCCCGGCCGTGGCGGCGCCGCCTTTTTTGCCGCCCGTTCTGGCCGGCGACGGATCGACTTCCTTGCCTCGCCCCGAACCGCTTTTCTTGCCCCCTCCCGTCATTTTGTTGACGGTGGCCCAGGCACGCGCTTCGGCTTCGTCCTGCGGGACACCGCGTTCGCGATAGCTGTCTTCGATGTGCTCAGCCTGGCGTTTCTGCTTGTCGGTGTACTTCGATTTGCTTCCTCTTGGCATGAGGTTTCCTTCCTCAGCGTGATCACGCTGTAACGTCCCACTCTCCGGGTGACCGGAAGGGACGATGGCCCGCGCGTACGTTAACGAACCGGCTCCGCGGTGGGCGGACACGCACCGGAGCCTTGGGCTCGGGCCGGCTCGCCCTGCGCATATCGGGTGCATCCGCTGCGGCCCGATACGCGCAACGTATAAGGCTGGAGTGTTGCGTCGATACACAGGCCATGGGTTGCATTCTCCACATGGGCGCTCGGTTCGATCTGCCACCATTTACAGGACATGCAGACGCCCCAGTGTGTTGAACTGTTCATGGGAACTCCTCGAATGAGCCGAAATTCCTGCGGGCAATCCCGCCAGGTTGATGGAAAGACGCCGTCCCGCTCCATACAGGCGAGGACGGAAGCCCATTACTCCCAATAGGGGCGGACGCCATAATGCGCATGGACATTCGTACCCCAATCGCGATCGGAAAAATTCGGCCAGTCGTCCTTGTCGAACCCGGGCGCGTTTTTCAGCGTTTCCTTGCTCTGATCGAAGATGAAGCGATGGTTTCCCGGGTCGACTTCCATCGCGGAAAGGGGAACGGCAAACAACTTGCTGCCCAAACCGAGGAAACCGCCGAATTCCAGAACCGCATACGCGACGCGACCGTTCTCGACATCGATCATCAGATCCTTGATGTCGCCCAGATCTTCGCCTTGGCGGTTGACGACCTTGTCGCCCGAGATGGTGCTGGATGAGAGGATGGGGCTTGATGCAAACATATTCATGGGTATCTCCTGATTCGATTGGTTGAATTGGCGTGACAGGTGGGCGGACTCAGCGTCCGGGCACTTTTTCCGGAATGGGGTTGCGGCCATCGGGATGCTTGCCCGGCGCTTCTTTGGTCGGCTTGGGACGGCCTGGCTCCTCGTCCCGCTCACCTTTCGGGTCGCCCTTGGCATGCGATCGTCCTTCGCGCTCGGCCCGCTGCATGTCCTCCTGCTCCTGTGCATTGCGCGGTGCGGCGGCTCTCGCCGCCTGCTCGACCTTGCCGGACTCGGCAAAGGCACGCGCTTGCTCGTCGTATTTTTTGGCGGAGTCGTAATCGCCCTCGCCCTGAATTCCGGATTTGCTCGTATTGGGTTTCATGACATTTCTCCTGTTCGAAATACATGCCCGGCGGATGCCCGGCATGACAGACCCTGGCTCGCGCACCTGAAGCGGAAGGGAGTGGATCCGAGCCTGTAGGGGCAGTGTGGATGAGCGGCGGGGAGGCTACAGTCGGAAGCGGTTGCAGGCCCGCGTAGGAATCAGCCGAAAAAGTAACGGCAGCAATTCACAGATCGGGACGGGCCGGCTCCCGATCCAGCCTGGGCAACAGTCCGGAGAGCAGGACAAGCGTTTCCGGGCCACGTACAGCCTCGAGACCGCCCAAGCTATCGTCATAGCTCAAGGCATAGTCGAGACTGCTCCGGCCAAACAGATTCTCTGCCGACGATTCCGCCTGATGCAGCACCCGGAAGCCGGTATGCCGTTCATCCCGGCGAATGCGATCGGCCAGGTCGCATACCACTGCGTACTCGCCCTCGAGCGTTTGGCAAAATCGCCAGCCATCGAATACAAGCAGGCTGTTGATGTGGAAAGCCAGATTGCGCTGGCGCGCCACCCGTACGATTTCGGCCACGCAAGCAGGCGAGGCTGCCTCGGCCAGGCGACTCAGATAGATCAACTGATAGGCATTCGGCATGCGATGGGTTTCCGGTAGCGGAAGTGCAACATAATCGATGGCCGGGGTGGCAACAATGTGAAAAGACATACTTGTCGTTACGCGAAATCCCTTACGATTCCTGCGGCCTGTTTACCGGTATCGATTGATGAATCAGCTCACCCCTTGCAGTGCCTGTCCTTTGCGCAAAACCGGCGCCTTTTCCGCCAATAGCGAAGCGGAGATCGAGTTTATCCAGGCGATCAAGCAACGCCAGATACCGGTACAGGCCGGCCAAGGAATCGTGCGCGAAGGCGATGCCAGCAGCACGCTCTATACGCTGCTGTCGGGCTGGGCCTTCCGTTATCGCACGTTGAGCGACGGTCGGCGCCAGATTTTCAATTTTCTTCTGCCGGGCGACTTCATCGGCCTGCAGCATCAGCTGGGGCAGGCCTCGCCGCACGGCGTCGAGGCCTTGACCGACGTCTCCCTGTGCGCCTTTCCGAATGAGCGCCTCTGGGACATTTACCGCAGCCACCCTGGACTGGGATTCGACATCACCTGGCTGTGCGCGCACGAGGAATTGATCGTCGACGAGAACCTGCTGTCGGTAGGCCGGCGGTCGGCGGCGGAACGCATCGCCATGCTGTTGATCCACCTGTACAAACGGGCGGAGAGCGTCGGCCTGGGCGGCCCCGACGGCGTGCCCTTTCCCTTGATCCAGCAACACATCGCCGATGCGCTCGGCCTGTCGCTGGTGCACACCAACAAAACCCTGAAACGTCTGCAGGCCATGGGACTCTATACCCTTGGTAACGGCTGGCTCAAACTGACCAATCCGGCCGCCATGGCTCGCCTGGCTGATTACTACGCCCTGCCGCTACGTGCACGTCCCTTGATCTGACCCGCGGCCGATGGGCTTGACCTTGCCATGATGGCAAGGTTTATGGTGCACTCAACCGTATCCACAGGAGTTTGCACATGACCAACCCACTATCTGTCGGCATCCAGGGCATGACCTGCGCAAGTTGCGCCGCGCGGGTGGAAAAAGTGCTCAAGCAACTGCCGGGCGTGACCGAGGCCACCGTCAATCTGGCGACCGAGATCGCGACGGTTGTGGGCGACACCGATATGGCGTCGGTGCAGCGTGCCATCGAAAAGGCCGGCTTCAGCGTGCCGACCGAATCGCTGAAACTCGACATCATCGGCATGACCTGCGCAAGCTGTTCGGCACGTGTGGAAAAAGCCTTGAACAAAGTACCCGGCGTGCTCGATGCCAGCGTCAACCTGGCCACCGAACAGGCGACGGCAACACTGGCGCAGGGCACGTCGACGGCCGCGCTGATTGCCGCGGTAGCGCGCGCCGGTTATGAGGCGCGACTGCCACAAACCACTGCCCCCCCCCCACCCGCCCCGGCGCACACGCTGCCCGACTGGTGGCCGGTTGCGCTGGCGATCGGGCTGTCGCTGCCGCTGATCGCCCCCATGTTTGCCAGCCTGTTGGGCGCGCACTGGATGCTGCCGGGCTGGCTGCAGCTGGCGCTCGCCACGCCGGTGCAGTTCTGGCTGGGCGCGCGCTTTTATCGCGCCGGCTGGAAAGCCCTGCGCGCCGGTAGCGGCAACATGGACCTGCTGGTGGCGGTCGGCACCAGCGCGGCGTACGGCCTGAGCCTGTACCTGCTGCTGACGCATGCCGGCGCGATGCACCTGTATTTCGAAGCCTCGGCAGTGGTGATCAGCCTGGTGCTGCTCGGCAAATGGCTGGAGGCGCGCGCCAAGCGCCAGACCACCGAAGCCATCCGCGCCTTGCAGGCCCTGCGGCCGACGACCGCGCGCGTACGCCTCGACGGCGTCGACCACGACATGCCGATCGACGCGATCCGCGTCGGCGACATGGTGGTGATCCGCCCCGGCGAGCGAGTGCCGGTGGACGGCGAGATAACCGAAGGCGAGAGCCAGGTCGACGAATCCCTGCTCACCGGCGAATCGCTGCCGGTCGACAAGCAGCCGGGCGACACGGTGACCGGCGGCGCGATCAACGCGCAGGGCGTGCTGGTGGCACGCACCACGGCG
Organism: Thiobacillus sp. SCN 63-57; assembly: GCF_001725555.1. Classification (NCBI taxonomy): domain Bacteria; kingdom Pseudomonadati; phylum Pseudomonadota; class Betaproteobacteria; order Nitrosomonadales; family Thiobacillaceae; genus Thiobacillus; species Thiobacillus sp. SCN 63-57. Next base: position 37,498 of record NZ_MEGP01000021.1, read on the forward strand.
GTGGGAACGGAAACCACGCTGGCGCGCATCATCCGCCTGGTGGAGAACGCACAGGCCGCCAAGGCGCCGATCCAGCGACTGGTGGACAAGGTCAGCGCGGTGTTCGTCCCGGTGGTGATGGGCATTGCGCTGGTCACGTTCATCGCCTGGTGGGCGCTGGGCGGCAACGCCGAGCAGGCCATCCTCAATGCGGTGGCGGTGCTGGTGATTGCCTGTCCGTGCGCGCTGGGCCTTGCCACCCCCACCGCGATCATGGCGGGAACCGGCGTCGCCGCCCGCCATGGCATCCTGATCAAGGACGCCGAAGCGCTGGAACTGGCGCACAAGATCGGCACGGTGGTGTTCGACAAGACCGGCACGCTCACCGACGGTACGCCGCACGTGGCAGCCTATCTGGCGGCCGACGATAGCGATCAGAATAGGGTGCTCGCCATCGCTGCCGGACTGCAGGCCGGCAGCGAGCATCCGCTGGCGCGCGCGGTGCTGGAGGAAAGCGCGGCCCGCTCTGTCCCGCCGCAGCCTGCACGTGCGCAGCAGGCACTGCCCGGCCGCGGCATCGCCGGTGAGGTGGCGGGCGAAACCTGGTGGCTGGGCAATCGTCGCCTGATGAACGAGAACGGTGTCGACACCGCTGCACTCGACGCCAGGGCCGCCGAACACGAAGCCGCAGGCCGCAGCGTGTCGTGGCTGGCGCGTGCCCGCGATCATCATGCGCTCGGCTTGCTGGCTTTCGGCGACGCGGTCAAACCCAGCGCAGCCGCAGGCGTGGCGCGTCTCAGGGAACAGGGCATCACGACCGTCATGCTCACCGGCGACAATCGCGGCGCTGCCGAGGCGGTGGCCCGCGAACTGGGCCTCGACACCGTGCTGGCCGAGGTATTGCCGGCCGACAAGGCGGCGCATGTGAGCCAGCTCAAGACTGCGGGCAACACCGTGGCGATGGTGGGAGACGGCATCAACGACGCGCCTGCGCTCGCGGCGGCCGACGTCGGCATCGCCATGTCCTCCGGCAGCGACGTCGCCATGCATACGGCCGGCATCACGCTGATGCGCGGCGACCCGGCGCTGGTGGCCGACGCCATCGACATTTCCAAACGCACCTACGCCAAGATCCGGCAGAACCTGTTCTGGGCCTTCGTCTACAACGTGGTCGGCATTCCGCTCGCGGCATTCGGTTTCCTGAACCCGGTGATCGCCGGTGCGGCCATGGCCTTCTCCAGCGTCAGCGTGGTGACGAACGCGCTGACGCTCAAGCGCTGGCGACCCCGCACATGAACATCGGCGAAATCGCCCGCGCCAGCGGCGTGTCGGCCAAGATGATCCGTCATTACGAACATATCGGTCTCATCCGCGAAAGCAGCCGCACGTTCTCGGGCTACCGGCAATACAGCGAACGCGATGTGCACCTGCTGCGTTTCATCCGCCGCGCCCGCGACCTCGGATTCTCGCTCGACCAGATCCGGCAGTTACTGTCGCTGTGGGACGACCCCGAACGCGCCAGCGCCGACGTCAAACATCTGGCCGAGGCCCATATCGCCGACCTCGACGCTCGCATCGCCGCACTGAGCGAGATGCGCGCCACCCTGGTCGCACTGGCACAGGCCTGCCACGGCGATCACCGTCCCGACTGCCCCATCCTGCAAGGACTTGCCGCGCCGCCCGATTCCTGAGGCGCGCGGCCTGTCGCCGCGCTAGCGAGGCTGGCCCGCCCAGTCGTACACCACTTCGATCACCACCAGTGCGCGTACCGGGCGGCCATTCTTCTGTGCCGGCGCAAAACGCGCATCGCGAAACGCCTTGATTGCGGAGTCCTCGAATACGCCGGGCGGCGTCGCGCTCACGATCTCGATGTCGCTGACGCGCCCATCGGCTTCCAGCTTCAATTGCAGACGCAGCGTGCCGGACACGCGCTGACGGTCGGCCTCGGCCGGATAGTCCGGCCGGATGACACGCAGCGCGTGCGGCTGCACATCGAGATCGCGCGCGTTGTAATAGGTGAGGTCGACCGAACTGGTAAGCGCGGCAGCCGGCACCGGGGCCGCCTCCGGCGAAAGGGCCGGTGCCGTCTTTGCCGCTGCAGGCACGGTCGGCGCCATCGGCAACGGCGCGTCATGCGCCGGCGTGGTGGTGGGCGGCGGAACAACGGCCGGCGGAGGCGGCGCCACGGGCAGAGCCTTCGGCGCAGGACTCGGGGCCAGCTGCGCTACGGGCGCGACCGCCGGCACCGGCACGACCGGCGATGGCGGCGGCGGCACATTGGCCGCGGGCGCCGGTGGCGCCACCAGGCGTACCTCGATCACCGGCGCCTCCACGCTGACGCCCGCAGGTGGCACCACCTGCACCAGCGCGATCACGGCTGCATGCAGCCCCAGCGAAATCCACAGAGCCGCGAGCGGCCGCCGCAGCCGCGGCGGGATCGACGGTTCGTCGAAGGACGCGCTCACTGAGAACCGTCCCCTTCAAGGGACCGGCGCCCGGCCACTGCCGGGTATTCATGCCCTTCAGGGTATTCATGCCCTTCAGGGTATTCATGCCCTTCAGGGTATTCATGCCCCGGATGGCATTGCCATCCGGGGTACGTTTTGACTGCACGTGAAATCGAAGGCACGGGCCTAGAATGAGGGCCGGAAAAACGACAGGAGAAGACCATGAGAAGACTCGTCATCGCGGGCGCCATCTTAGCATCGGCGCTGGCGGCCCCGGCCCTCGCCCAGGCCGTCGATCTGAGCAAAACCACCATCCAGTCCGCCGACGGTACCGAGGTGCCTGTGGAAATCGCCACGCCTGCCGGCAAGGGCCCGTTCCCGCCCGTACTGTTCATCCACGCCAAGCGAGGCTACGAGGGCGACGAGCGCGCCCACGTGCGCGAACTTGCCGAACAAGGCTTTCTCGTCGTCGCCCCCGACTGGCAGAGCGGCCGCTTCATCGAACGCTGGCCCTCGGCGCACAATCCCGACACCGAAATGGACGTGGAAGCCGGGCTCGACTATCTGAAATCGTTGCCCAATGCCTGCAAGCAGCCGGTCGGCATCGTCGGCCTGTCGCGCGGCCCCTATTTCGCGATCCGCCTGGCCGCCAGGCGCGGCCCCGATATCGCCGCCATCGTCAGCTACTACGGCCACATGCAGAATCCCAACGCGCCCGAGCCCGACCAGCTGTTCCGCGTCGCGCCCGAGATCATGCAGATCACGACGCCGGTCCTGTATCTCATTGGCGACGCCGACTATGAACTGCGCCGCATGAACGGCGGGCGGGCATTCTATGCGTTGTGGGAGCGCGGCGTACCGGTGGAATGGCAGGAATATCCGATGGCGCGGCGCGCGTTCGACTTCCGCCTCGACCAGACACCCGAGGAGAAAATCGCCACGCGCCATGCCCGGGCGCGGGCACAAGCCTGGCTGATGAAATGGATGAAGCTGACGCCGGCGATGCGCTGCGCATAAGCCGGAACCGGCGGGGCGAAATATCCGGCCCTGCTTTCCAGAAGGGAAACGAGATGGCGATTCCCGCGTGCCGGGAATCCCGACTGGAGCCACGATGATTCCACTCAAGTTTCTTTGTTTGCTGCTTGTCGGGTTTGCCTGGCAGGCGGCGCAGGCCGCACCCCTGTATAAATGGCGGGACAGCGCGGGGCGTATCACCTATTCCTCTCTGCCGCCACCGCCCGGTTTCAAGGCGGAACAATTGAAGGACGCGTCGCAACCCGACGCGGAAGCCATCCGCCAGGCCGAGGTGCGGGCGAAAAAAGCCCAGGAACTGGCCCGCGAAATGGAAGCCGCCCGTCGCGCGCAGGAGGCCGAAGATGCCCGGCGCCGGGCCCTGCAGCCTCCGGCCCCCATTGTGATCGAGAAGCCGGTTTACGTACCCCAGCCGATCTATTACCCGCCTGTCCGGCATCCGCCGCGACGGCACCCGCCCGACCGGCCCCGCGACAGGTCACCCCACGACCGTTCACGCTGACACGGTTGCGATGACCGGCCGCCTCGCATGCGCCCCGTTTTGATTCCGTTAGCCCGCTTCATGCACCACAAGCGTACATCCCGGCCAGCTTGCCCAGCCCCTCGATTATCAATAAGTATTTGATTATTAACCAAACCGCGAGCTGGCACGCCCCCTGCTAAATCCTGATTGAGTATCCAAACCGCAAGGCCAGGTTGCTCAGGCAGTCTCCTCCGACTTAGCGGCCTCTCAGGAGGCCGCGTTTTTTTGGAGGCAACCCAGAACATGAAACAAGCATGCGCGTCCTGATTGTTGAGAACCAGCCGGAACGGCTGGCGATGCTGGTGCCCGCACTGGAGGCGGCAGGCTGCGTGGTGACGGCCACGCTGAATTCGGCGCGCAGCCTGGATGTTCAGATCCAGGCGTTGCGGCCGGACGTGGTGATCATCGCGCAGGACTCGCCCGACCGCGATACGCTGGAACACATCTGCGTGGTGAACCAGGACTGCCCGCGCCCGATTGTGATGTTCACCGGCGACGGCAGTCCGGATTCGATCCGCGCGGCGACGCAGGCGGGGGTGACCTCGTATGTGGTCGACGGCCTCGACCCGGCGCGCATCCGCCCCATCCTCGACGTCGCGGTGTCGCGCTTCGAAGCGTTCCAGGCGCTGCACGACCAGCTCGAACAGACGCGCCTCGAACTGTCGGAGCGCAAGCTGATCGACCAGGCCAAGGCATTGCTGATCAAGCAGACCGGCGCGTCGGAGCCCGAGGTCTATCGCGAGATGCGGCGCGCAGCGATGGATCGCGGCCTGAAGCTGGCGGACATCGCGCGGCAAATCCTGCAGAAACCCCTGGCGTGAGGCGCACCCCGATTGGTGCACGGCACTGAAAACATGCACCGCACGGGTGCGCGAATGGACGGCCTGCAAGGGCTCATGATCCGCCGGGTTTCCTGAAAAACCAGGCAATACAAGGCACTGGGGAAGCTGGCACAGCGGTTGCTAAACCTGGACTGAACAGTCGCAACGTTGTGGCTTTCAGCGTGACCGTCAAATCATTCATCACTGGACAAAGGCGTCCGCCCTGAAGGCGACGCCTTTTTTATTTTGCCCTCCGGGCATTTGGAGAACACACCGTGAGCGACACCCAGAACAAACCCCTTGTGCAAGACCAGAGCAAGCGTGACTTCATGAAAAAGACCACCGGACTTTCCGTCGCTGCCGCCCTCATGGCCATGGTGCCGCCCGGCGTGCGCCAGGGTGCCTGGGCCGCCGGTTCCGACGCACCCGAGAAACCCAACCTGAAAATCGGCTTTATTCCGCTCACCGACTGTGCGTCGGTCGTGATGGCCTCGGTGAAAGGCTTCGACAAGAAGTACGGCATCACCATCACGCCCTCGAAAGAAGCCTCGTGGGCGGCGGTGAGGGACAAGCTGGTGAACGGCGAACTCGACGCGGCACACGTGCTGTATGGCCTGATCTACGGCGTGCAGCTCGGCATCGGCGGGCCGAAGAAGGACATGGCGGTGCTCATGGCGATCAACAACAACGGCCAGGGCATCACGCTGTCGAATCAGCTCAAGGACAAGGGCGTGACCGACGGCGCAGGACTGGCCAGGCTGGTGAAGGCCGAGCCGCGCGAATACACCTTCGCCCAGACCTTCCCCACCGGTACCCACGCGATGTGGCTGTACTACTGGCTGGCAACCTACGGCATCAACCCGTTCAAGGACGTGAAGAACATCGTGGTGCCGCCGCCGCAGATGGTCGCCAACATGCGCGTCGGCAACATGGACGGCTTCTGCGTGGGCGAGCCGTGGAACCAGCGCGCCATCTTCGACAAGATCGGCTTCTCCGCCGCCACCAGCCAGGATGTATGGGTCAACCATCCGGAAAAGGTGGTCGGCACCACCGACGAATTCGTGCAGAAATACCCGAACACGGCGCGTGCGATGACGATGGCAATCCTGGAAGCCTCCAAATACATCGACACCATGAGCAACCGCTCCGAAGTAGCGAAGATCATTTCGGAAAAATCCTATGTCAATGCGCCATTCGATGTGATCGAGGATCGCATGCTCGGGCAGTACGAAAACGGCCTCGGCAAAAAATGGCAGGACCCCAACTACATGAAGTTCTACAACGGCGGCGCAGTCAACTTCCCCTATCTGTCGGACGGCATGTGGTTCCTCACCCAGCATAAGCGCTGGGGGCTGTTGAAAGAGCACCCGGACTATCTGGGGGTCGCGAAAAAGGTCAACAAGATTGCCTTGTACAAGGAAGCCGCGACCCAGGTGAAAGTCCCGCTACCGAAGTCAGAGATGCGCACCTCCAAGTTGATCGACGGCACGGTGTGGGATGGCAGGAATCCTGCCAAGTACGCCGACAGCTTCAAGATCAAGGCTTGACGGGGACAGGGAGCCATCATGACCCCCGAAAACATCGCCCTGGTGAAAACCAGCTGGCAGCAGGTGCTGCCCATCCAGAAGGCTGCTGCCGAACTCTTCTATGGCCGCCTGTTCGAGCTGGATCCGTCGTTGCGTCCGCTGTTCAGGGGCGACATGGCCGAGCAGGGCCGCAAGCTGATGACCATGATCAACACGGTCGTCATGAGCCTCGACCGGCTCGGCCCCATGCTGGGCGCGATCGAGGACCTGGGGCGCCGGCACGTCGCCTACGGCGTGACCGAAGCGCACTACGACACCGTGGGCAGCGCGCTGATCTGGACCCTGGGCAAAGGCCTGGGCGAGCAGTTCACCTCGGCCGTCCAGGCGGCGTGGGCAGAGGCCTACACTACCCTGGCCTCCGCCATGAAGCAGGCGGCCACCGCCGCCGCGTAAACACACAGGAGTGCGATATGAGCGCAGTCAATGCCACCCCCGAAAATCTGAACGGCATCCTCTCGGGCGAGGACATCGCCCCACCGCCCCCGATGCCGACGGCGACCCTCCCCGCCCGCCGCGTCCCCTATTTCGAAACCGAATCGGGCAAACACCTCGTCGAGAACACGCTGACCCTGTTCAGGAACACCATCCCGCCCCTGCTCGGCATGCTGCTGTTCGTCGGCGTGTGGGGGCTGATCTCCCATAGCATCAAGAACATTCCGGGGCCCGTCGAAACGTGGACCTCGGCAGTGGCGCTGTTTTCCGATCCGTTCTACGACAACGGTCCCAACGACCAGGGCATCGGCTGGAACATCCTCAATTCGCTGTACCGCGTCGGCATGGGCTTCGGCGCCGCCGCGGCGGTGGGGATTCCGCTCGGCTTCATGGTCGGCCGCTTCGACTTCCTCAACCGCATGCTGTCGCCCATCATCAGCATCCTGCGCCCGGTGTCACCGCTGGCCTGGCTGCCGATCGGCCTGCTGGTGCTGCAGAAGGCCGAGCCGGCGTCGATCTGGGTGATCTTCATCTCCAGCATCTGGCCGATGGTGCTAAACACCGCCGCCGGGGTGCAGCGCATCCCGCAGGATTACATGAACGTCGCGCGCGTGCTGAACCTGTCGGAGCTCAAGGTGTTCACCCGGATCCTGTTCCCGGCCGTGCTGCCCTACGTGCTGACCGGCGTGCGGCTGTCGATCGGCGTCGCCTGGCTGGTGATCGTCGCCGCCGAAATGCTCACCGGCGGGGTCGGTATCGGCTTCTGGGTGTGGGACGAATGGAACAACCTCAACGTCGCCCACATCATCATCGCCATCTTCATCGTCGGCATCGTCGGGCTCTTGCTCGAGCAGGGACTGATGCTGCTGGCGAAGCGGTTTTCCTACGAGTAAGGCGTAAGGAGTGAGGCGTGAGGCGAACCCGCACGCACGCCCTTCTTCACGCCTGACGCCTCACCCCTCACGGAGAAAGACATGCAATCCTACGTCCAGATCGAAAACGCCGGCATGGTGTTCAGCACCAAGAAAGGCAAGTTCATCGCGCTCACCGACATCAACCTCAACATCGATGAGGGCGAGTTCATTGCGCTGATCGGCCATTCCGGCTGCGGCAAGTCCACGCTGCTGAATCTGGTGGCGGGGCTGCTCGATGCCACCGAAGGCGTGCTGCTGCTCGCCAACAAGGAGATCAAGGGACCGGGGCCGGAGCGTTCGGTGGTGTTCCAGAACCATTCGCTGCTGCCCTGGCTGACCACGTTCGAGAACGTCCATCTCGCGGTGGAAAAGGTGTTCGGCGGCAGCGAATCGAAGGCGCAACTGAAGGCGCGCACGGCGGCGGCGCTGGAACTCGTCGGCCTGACCCACGCCGCGACCAAGCTGCCGGGCGAAATCTCCGGCGGCATGAAGCAGCGTGTCGGCATTGCGCGCGCGCTGGCGATGGAGCCGAAGGTGCTGCTGATGGACGAGCCCTTCGGCGCGCTCGACGCGCTGACCCGCGCCCACCTGCAGGACGAGTTGATGAAGATCGTCGCGGCGACAAAGAGTACGGTCATCATGGTGACCCACGACGTCGACGAGGCGGTGCTGCTGTCGGACCGCATCGTGATGATGACCAATGGCCCGGCCGCCACCATCGGCGACATCCTCAGCGTGGACCTGCCGCGCCCGCGCGACCGCCTCGCGCTGGCGCACGACCCGCACTATCACGACCTGCGCAGCCAGGTGCTGGAATTCCTCTACAGCCGCCAGATGCGGCCCAAAGAAGCGGCCTGAACGCGCGTCCGGGGCAAGCTGCGGTTGCCCCGGGTGGCGGGTGCGGCTAGACTCTCGGGGTTGCTTTCGAACCGTCCGTTTTGTGAATTTCCAGACCCCTGCCCGCCATGCCGCGCCGACGTGAGCCCCGCCCCGCGCCCGCGCTGGAACTGAAGACCACGCGGCTCGCCGGGATCCAGGTCATCCTCAACAGCGCCGAGCACGCCGCGCTGGATACCCATATTTCCACGCTGTTCGCAGCGACGCCGGATTTCTTCGGCGGCGAGCCGGCGGTATTCGAATGCGGACGCCTGCCGGCGGACGCGCCTTCGCCCGACTGGGGCTGGCTGGCGCAGGAACTGAAGAGCCGGGGACTGAACCCGTTTGCGGTGCAGAACGCGTCGGCCGAACAGGCCGCCAGCGCTAGGCAGGCAGGACTGCTGGTGCTGAACGATGTGGCGCCTGCGCCGGCCATCGTCGCCGCCGAAGCGGCCCCCGCGCCGGAACCTGAACCGGTCGCCGAACCGGCATCGGCGGCCGAACCCGCAGCGGAGCCGGCCGCAGCTTCCGCCACCCGCATCATCGACAAGCCGCTGCGCTCCGGCCAGCGTGTCTATGCGGCGGGCGGCGACATCGTCGTGCTGGCCGCGGTCAACCCCGGCGCGGAAGTGATCGCCGACGGCAGCATCCACGTCTATGCGCCGCTCAAGGGAAAAGCACTCGCGGGCGCGCGCGGCGACACCTCGGCGCGGATTTTCACCACGCATCTCGAAGCCGAACTGGTGTCGATCGCCGGCGTGTACCGCACCTTCGAAACCGCGCCGGACGCCGCCGTGGCGAAGAAGCCGGCGCAGATCCGCCTGGCCGACACCAGCCAGATCGTCATTGAACCTCTCTAACCTCACGTAAAAAAGGAAGCTCCGTGACCACCATCATCACTGTCACCTCCGGCAAGGGCGGCGTCGGCAAGACCACCACCAGCGCCTCGATCGCCAGCGGCCTCGCGCTGCGCGGCTTCAAGACGGCCGTGATCGACTTCGACGTGGGCCTGAGGAACCTCGACCTCATCATGGGTTGCGAGCGCCGCGTGGTGTACGACTTCGTCAACGTCATCCAGGGCGACGCCAACCTGCACCAGGCATTGATCAAGGACAAGCACTGCGACAACCTGTTCGTGCTGCCCGCCTCGCAGACGCGCGACAAGGATGCGCTCACCGAGGAAGGCGTGGAGAAGGTGCTGAAGGAACTGGAACACCAGGGCTTCGACTACATCGTCTGCGATTCGCCCGCCGGCATCGAACACGGCGCGGTGATGGCGCTGACCTTCGCCGACGAGGCGATCGTCGTCACCAACCCCGAGGTCTCGTCGGTGCGCGACTCCGACCGCATCCTCGGCATCATCCAGTCGAAGAGCCGCCGCGCCATCGAAGGACGCGAGCCGGTGAAGGAGCACCTGCTGGTCACGCGCTATTCGCCGAAGCGCGCGCACGAAGGCGAGATGCTGACCTACACCGACATCCAGGAACTGCTGCGGATTCCGCTGCTGGGCGTCATTCCCGAATCCGAGGCCGTACTGCAGGCCTCCAACCAGGGCATCCCCGCGATCCACCAGAAAGGCACGCCGGTGGCCGACGCCTACCAGGATGCGATCGCTCGCTTCCTCGGCGAAGAACACCCGCTGCGCTTCGTCGAGTACGAGAAGCCGGGCCTGATCAAGCGTCTGTTCGGAGGCAAGTGACATGTCCTGGCTCTCCCTCATTTTCGGCGAAAAGAAAGCCACTGCCTCGGTCGCCAAAGAGCGCCTGCAACTCATCATCGCGCACGAACGCGCCTGCGCGTCCGGCCCGGATTTCCTGCCTGAGCTGCAAAAGGATCTGGTTGCGGTGATTTCCAAATACTTCCCGGTCAACCCCGACGACATCAAGGTTGGGCTCGAGAAGCAGGGCAACTACGAAGTACTCGAAGTCAACATCGTGCTGCCCGAGGGGCGTTGATCCCCCTGGGATCGAGGGAGGGGGCACTGGACTTCACGCAGTGGCGCTGACCGCTTCAGTGAAATCCAGCCACACCCGGCCCGCTTCGACTCTCACTGCGAATTCGCGCGCGCAGCCATGATCCGGCGCCACCGCACAACCGGAATCCAGCTCGATGTTCCAGTTGTGCATCGGGCAGGTGACCTTCCTGCCATGCACGATCCCTTGCGACAGCGGACCGCCCTTGTGCGGGCAGCGGTCCTCCAGCGCGAAGACTTCATCGTCGGCGGTACGGAACACGGCAATATCCAGACTGCCGTGGCGAACCACGCGTGCGCCGAGCTTGGGGATGTCGTTCACATCCAGGATGTCAGTCCAGTTATTCATCGTGTGCTTCCTTCATGCGGCGACGGTTTCGAATTCATGCTTGAGCTTGCCTTCCCTGGCACGCTCAACCCAGGGATCGCGCTCGACCGACAGCGCGAACAGCAGGCGCTCATACAGAGCACGGCGGCCTTCGGCGTCATCGAGGATTTTCTTCTTCACGTAGTCGAGGCCGACGCGCTCGACGTAGTGCACGGTGCGATCGAGGTAGCGCGCTTCCTCGCGATACAGCTGCAGGAAGGCGCCGGCGTATTCCAGCACCTCGTCGGGCGTCTTCACCTTGACCAGGAACTGCGCGACCTCGGTCTTGATGCCGCCGTTGCCACCGACGTATATCTCCCAGCCGGAATCGACGCCAATGATGCCGACGTCCTTGATCGCGACCTCGGCGCAGTTCCTCGGGCAGCCCGACACCGCGAGCTTGACCTTGTGCGGCGCCCACATCTTGAAGAACACCTTCTCGAGGTCGATGCCCATCTGGGTCGAGTCCTGCGTGCCGAAGCGGCACCACTCGGAGCCGACGCAGGTCTTCACCGTGCGCAGCGCTTTGCCATACGCATGGCCCGACGGCATGTCGAGGTCGGCCCACACCTTGGGCAGGTCTTCCTTCTTCACCCCGAGCAGATCGATGCGCTGGCCGCCGGTGACCTTGACCGTGGGAATGGCATATTTCTCGGCAACCTCGGCGATCCGCTTCAATTCGGACGGTGTGGTCTGGCCGCCCCACATGCGCGGGATCACCGAATAGCTGCCGTCGCGCTGGATGTTGGCGTGCGCCCGCTCGTTGATGAAGCGCGACTGCGGATCGTCCTCGGCCTCGCCCGGCCAGGTCGAGATCAGGTAATAGTTGAGCGCCGGGCGGCACGATGCGCAGCCGTTGGGCGTGCGCCATTCCATGAACTGCATCACCTGCGGGATCGAGAGGAGCTTGTTCTCGCGGATCGCCTCGCGCACCGCTTCGTGGGTATGGTCGGTGCAGCCGCACATCGATTTCGTCTTTGGCGCGGCCGAATAGTCGCCGCCTGCGGTGACCGCCAGGATCTGTTCGACGAGCCCCGTGCACGAGCCGCACGAGCTCGACGCCTTGGTGTGCTTCCGCACATCCTCCAGGGTAAACAGGCCCTTCTCGCGGATCGCCTTGACGATGTCGCCCTTGCAGATTCCATTGCAGCCGCACACCTCCATGTCGTCGGTCATGGTCGCGGCCTTGTTGATGCCCTGGTGGCCGAGGTTGCCGCAGTGGTCCTGGCCGAACATCAGGTGATCGCGCAGCTCGGACACGTTCTTGCCGTCGCGCAGCAGCGAGAAATACCAGGCGCCGTCGACGGTGTCGCCGTACATCACGCCGCCGACCAGCTTGTTGTCCTTGATGACGAGCTTCTTGTAGACGCCGCCGATGGGATCGGAATACAGGATGGATTCGGTGCCCTCGCCGCCGATGAAGTCGCCGGCCGAGAACAGATCGATGCCGGTGACCTTGAGCTTGGTCGAGGTCACCGAGCCCTGGTAGCGGCCGATGCCGTAGTGCGCCAGATGGTTGGCGCACACCTTGGCCTGCTCGAACAAGGGGGCGACCAGGCCGTAGGCCACACCGCGGTGTGCGGCGCACTCGCCGATCGAATAGACGCGCGGGTCGAAGGTCTGCATCGTGTCGTTGACGACGATGCCGCGGTTGCAGTGCAGGCCGGCGGACTCGGCGAGTTCGGTGTTGGGGCGGATGCCGACGGCCATCACGACCAGGTCTGCGGGCGCGGAATCACCATCCTTGAACTTGATCGCGGACACCCGGCCGGAGTCTCCCTTGACCAGTTCCGCGGTCTGCTTCTGCAGCAGGAACTTCATGCCCTTCTCTTCCAGGCTCTGCTGCAGCAGGCGCGCGGCGGGTTCGTCGAGCTGGCGTTCCATCAGCCACGGGCCGATGTGCACCACGGTGACGTCCATCCCGCGCTTCATCAGGCCGTTGGCCGCTTCCAGGCCGAGCAGGCCGCCGCCGATGACGACCGCGTGCTTGTACTGGCTGGACGCACGGATCATCGCGTCGACGTCGGCGATGTCGCGGAAGCTGATCACGCCGGGCAGGTCGGCGCCGGGTACCGGCAGGATGAAGGGATTGGAGCCGGTGGCGAGCAGCAGGCGGTCGTACTCGGCGCGCGTGCCGTCGTCGGCCTCGACATAACGGGCACTGCGGTCGATCTTCACGACCTTCTTGCCCATGTGCAGGTGGATGTTGTTTTCCGCGTACCAGTCGGTCGGGTTGAGGATGATGTCGTCGACCGTCTGCTCGCCTGCCAGCACCGGCGACAGCAGGATGCGGTTGTAGTTGGGATGCGGCTCGGCGCCGAACACGGCGATGTCGTAGAGGTCGGGAGCAAGCTTCAGCAGTTCCTCGAGGGTACGTACCCCCGCCATGCCATTGCCGACCATGACCAGTTTCATTTTGGGACCGCGTCCCATGGGCGTACTCATATCCATATCACCACTCCAAACGGAAGACCAAAAGTGATGACCGAGATACGCCGTTGCATTCGGTCTGCTTGCTACGATACCTAGCAATCGCTATGCCATGCTGCCGGCGCCCAGCAAGCGCCTTGTTTTCAAACGGTTTCAGAAAGGCGCAGCGTCAATCCGCTGCCGTCACGCGCACCATCGTGGTGCTCGATCGCTCGCCATGCACCGAAGCTAGGCCGCCACCCGTCCGAACCCATTGATCGCGGTGATGGCGCGCGCCTGGTTGAGGTCTTCGGTATACCCTGCCGCAAACAGGCAGACCGCCAGCTGATTGCGGATCGGCAGCGGCAACGGCAGATGATCATGCATGACCTGATCCGTCCAGGCGCCGGTTGCCCGCGCATCCAGTTCCGGAAGGTTCGCCAGCAGCGACGATGCGGGCTGGGCCTCGTACACCCGCTCCCCCTGCCCGTCCTGTACCAGCACCATGTCCGGCCGCTGCGACGGGTCGGCAAACGCCTCGCCCTCGCAGCCCTGCAGCAGCAAGGCGTGTCCGCCCAGGGCTTCCAGCACGGCACGCGTCGGCGCAACGTCCCCATCCGAGATCACGGGCGTCACCCGCACCGAACGCTCGCCCAGTACGTCGGCCAGTGCCGCCAGCCGCGTCACCCAGCCGTCGATACCCAGCCGCGCGCGCAAGGCCAGCAGCGCGGCCAATCCGGGACTCAGCAAGGCCACCGGCGCGAAGGCGATGCCGTCGTCCTGCAGGGCCGCATTGACCTGGGCCGCCGTACTGCAAGGCATGATGCCGAGCTCGCGCAGGACGTAAGCCGCGGCCGTCCCGCCACCCCCTTCGAGCACGCCATGGATCAGCACCGGTATGCCGAAACTCCTCAACAGCAGCGCCAGCAACGGCGTGAGATGCGGCTGCGTACGCACGCCGTGATAGGTAGGCAGCACCACGGTGCGGAACGGCCCGGTCGGCGCAACGAAATCCGGCAGGCGTTCGGCCAGTGCGGCATGCATGCCGAGCCAGGCATCCAGTCCCGGATCGTGCTGGTTGAACGCGACCAGGAATGCGGCCGTCTCCAGTTCCGGCACGCCGCCATCGAGCAGCGCCGCGCCCAGCGCACGCGCATCGACAAAGCCCAGTCCTTCGCCGGCTTCGATCTGGCGGATCAGGGTCGCGTAGCTCATGAAATGACGGAGCCCATTGAAGTGGCATAACTCATGCCGCCGCCAGATTCCCGGCGAGCAGCCGTTTCAATTCCGGCACGCACGAGCCGCACTCGGTGCCGCATTTCAGCGTGGCCTGCAGCGCCGCCAGATCGGCCCCTGCCGCGATCGCAGCGACGATATCGGGCTCGGCCACATTCAGACAGTTGCACACGATGCGGCCGCGGCCGGCCCCGCCGACAGGCGGACGCGCCACCGGCGCCAGCATCCAGTTGCGCAGCGAAGCGGCATCCACGCCTTCCACGATGACATCCCGCAGCCAATCGAAGGCGGCCGTTTCACCGGTGAGCCGCGCGGCGACGACCTTGCCCGACTCGACGCGCACACGTTTGGAAATGCCGCGCGGACTGTCCTGGTAATGCATCACCGCGAGCGGATCGTCCAGCCCAAGCGCGGTATCGAGCGCCGCCAGCAGTCCATCCGGCAGCGGCTGCGTATGCGCCAGGCGCAAGGTCAGTACGTCGCGCTCGCGCCCCGCCAGCCCGGCGGCCGCGTAATCGCAGGCACGCAGCAACGGTTGCACGGCGTCGAGAAGCTTCGCGCCGTCGCCCACCGCCAGCGCGGCCATGCGCCAGGGCAGCTCGGCCTTCGCCACCTGCACCGCGGCATGTTTGAGTTCGGGCTGCTTGGACATCGCATCGAAAGTCGGCAGGGTCAGTGCATTGATCCCCAGTCCGCCCATGAAACGCGCGCCCCAATGCATCGGCAGGAAACACTGCCCGGGACGCAGGCTGTCGCTGGCCTCGACCGCCACCACCACGTCGCCGCGACGGCTTTTCACGCGCACCAGATCGCCTGGGTTCAACCGGCGCAGTTCCATGTCGCGCGTTGCCATCGACAGCAGCGGCGTGTCGGCATGGGCGAACAGACGCGCGACGCGGCCGGTGCGGCTCATCGCGTGCCACTGGTCGCGCAGGCGGCCGGTATTGAGGTGCAAAGGATAGCGCGCGTCGATCGCCTCGGCCACCGGGCGATACGGCACGGCGTGGAAATGCGCGCGCCCGCTGGCGGTGGGATAGACGCCGTCGGCGTACAGGCGCGGCTGGCCGACCGACGCGCCCTCGGGAAATGGCCATTGCTGCGGCGCCTGATCCAGCAATGCATAGGACAGGCCCGTGATGTCGAGATCGCGCCCGCGTGTGGTTTCGCGATGTTCGTTGAACACGGCTTCGGCGCTGTCGTAGGGAAACAGCCGCGCGCCCTCACCCGGCATCAGCCGGTGTGCAAATTCAGTTGCGATGACCCAGTCGGCGCGGGCCTCGCCCGGCGGCGCCACGGCGGCGTGGACACGCGAAATGCAGCGTTCGGAATTGGTCATGGTGCCGTCCTGCTCGCCCCAGCTGGCCGCCGGCAGCAGCACGTCGGCAAAGGCCACGGTCTCGGTATCGGCAAACGCCTCCTGCACCACCACGCATTCGGCTGCCTGCAGGGCATCATGGACCAGACGCTGATCAGGCAGCGATTGCGCGGGATTGGTGCAGACGATCCAGATCGCCTTGATTTCGCCGCGGCGCACGGCCTCGAACATTTCCACCGCGGTCTTGCCCGGCGTCGCCGGCACCGCGTCCACGCCCCACAGCCGCGCGACCTCGGCGCGGTGCGCGGGATCGGCAAGATCACGGTGCGCCGACAGCAGGTTGGCCAGCCCGCCGACCTCGCGCCCGCCCATCGCGTTGGGCTGGCCGGTGAGCGACAGCGGCGCCGCACCCGGCTTGCCGATCTGCCCCGTGGCCAGGTGCAGGTTGATCAGCGCGGCGTTCTTGTCGACGCCGCAGCTGGACTGGTTGAGCCCCTGGCAATACAGCGACAGCGTCGGCCCCTGGGCGAACCAGCGCACCGCCTGAACGATGTCGGCCGCCGCCACGCCGCAGATCGGCGCCATTTTTTCCGGCGTGTAGTCGCGCACCTGGTCGCGCAATGCCTCCCAGCCTTCGGTGTGCGCGGCGATGGCCTCGCGGTCGATCCGCTCCTCCCACAGCATGACGTTGAGCATGGCGTGATACAGCGCGACGTCGGTACCGGGCAGGATCGCGAGATGCAGGTCGGCCTCGGCCGCGGTGTCGGTGCGGCGCGGATCGACCACGACCAGCTTCAGGTCCGGGTTGGCCTTGCGCGCCGCCTCGATGCGGCGGAACAGGATCGGATGCGCATAGGCCGTGTTCGATCCGGCGATGAAAATCGTCCCGGCGTGATCGATGTCGTCGTAGCAGCCCGGCGGCGAATCGGCACCCAGCGTGACCTTGTAGCCCGCCACCGCGGACGACATGCACAGGCGCGAATTGGTGTCGACGTTGTTGGTGCCGATCAGCCCCTTGGCGAGCTTGTTGAAGACGTAATACGCCTCGGTGGTGAGCTGTCCGGAAATATAGAACGCCACCGCGTCGGGGCCGTGTTCCTGGATGACCGCACGGAATTTCTCGGCGACATGATCGAGCGCCGTGTCCCAGCCCACGCGCTGGCGCGGCGCGGTCCTGTCGGCCCGCAGTTCGGGATACAGCGCACGCCCGCTCGCAGCCGCCGACAGGGCGAGCGTCGCGCCCTTGGTGCAGAGTTTGCCCCGGTTGGCCGGATGCGCGGGATCGCCGCGCACGCCTACGATCTTCCCGGCGTCGGTTTCGATCAGCACCCCGCAGCCGGTGCCGCAATAACAGCAGACAGATGAAACGACAGACATGATAACTCCTTGCCCTGTCCGTCAGCAGGGTCTGTGCCAAGGCGATACTGCGTAATGAATTCAAGGATTTGATGACGTTCCGTAGGGCGCGATATGGGGGGTACGCTCAACTGCAGTGCATGGATGGGGGGATACGCTGCAAATTGGTGCAACGGGTGGCAGTCCGAACGCAGACGATCAGGCAAATAACTGCGGTCAGTCGCCATCGGCCGAGGTGGACGCGCAATTCCAGGCGAAGAATGCGACTGAACCTGGGAGGACGTCGCCGTTTGGCATATAGAACAAACGGAGTTATTGGCTATAAAGAGACTCGGCAATTCGCATATGCCGCCCAAGAAAACAGAATGGCATTCGTTCCCGAAAACAATGAAACAAGGAGGCCGGAGTGAACAGTAAAGATTTGATCGTGAATTGACCCATCCTTCTCTTTATTTCATTCGAATCACGCAAATCCATGAAGTTAGTCAGATTTCATTCATGGTGCCCGATACCACGCTTGGCCGGCGGTCGGACTCTGCGAGGTTTCGTCGCGCGGGCGGTGCAGATGGAGGGCGTCGCATCGCGGCATCTTCCTGCAACGCAGGAGCGCGGCGATCGTTCAAACACGGCGGCAAGCGTGCCGAGGCCATTCTTGCACGGCCCCGGCGGGCATCGCCCAACGAGGAGTTCTGCGATGTCTACCACAATCGATTCGATGCGCGTCCTGGCGCGCGCGTTTGCCGGCGCGGCCGGCCTCATGCTTGCGGGCGCTGTCTGGGCACAGTCACCCCCGCTCGGGCCGCCGCTCATCACCGTGGACAAGACCGATCTGAGCGCGGGCGTGCTGACCGGCATGGTGAACCTGCAAGTCAAGCAGGTGGTGGACGAAAACAATGCCAGCCTCGCGGCGCACGGTAAGGACGCCCGCGTGTCCGCCGGGCCGGTGCAGTTCAATTCTCCCTACATCATTGCCACACAGCACACCAACCAGCCCAACGAATGGATGGTCACCCTGCCGGTCATGATCAACATCCACGTGCATGTGCCGCACTGGTTCGATCGCGACGTTTTCGTTCCGCTCAATCTGAACGTGACTTGCAACGGCTGGCAGACGGGCGTAGGCAATCTCAAGGTGGATCCGCAGTTCGGGCCGCCCAGTTTCGAGGGCGGCAGTTGGGTCGAAGACGCGCCTGGTCTGGCCCTGATCAAGGATGCCGTGAATGCGCAAGTGCGCAACAGCTTCAACCTGCCGGCCGCCATGTCGCAGCTCCTCAGCCCCTGCGTCAGCCTGGGCGTGGCGCAGGGCACCGGTCCCAACGATAAGTTTGCGGCGATCCTCTTCGACCTGCCGCCGACAACCGGCGGCGGCCCTGCCCGGGGGCATCTGGGCGACGTCACCGGGGCGCTCAAACCTCACATCACCGTGACCTATATCAGCCTCAAGCGACTGGTGGCGCATGCCCTGCCCGGCGGCACCGTCCTCTATCAACCGACAGAAAACATCGTGCTGGACACCTATGCCGATTTCACACAGCGCGTGAGCTCTGCACTCACGCTCAAGGAAAACGACGTCGTGACCCTCAATATGCCGCCCGCCGTGATTCAACCGCCCTTGTTCGACAAGCTGGTGGTCATCGCCAATGTCAATCAGGAAGGCGCGAGCAGTATCCAGGACAGCGCCTTCGACGTCTTCCCTCAGACGGCGAACTATGGCCCGGGTCGCCACACGCTGCAAATCACCAAGACCTATAGCCAGCCGCCCGGCCCCGGCCACACCAAGCCGCTCATCGTGCACGTTCCGGCCTACGAGCTGACCTATGACGTGAGCTATCAGGGCGTGCCCGTGATCAGGGTTCAATGAGGCAGGCGGCATCGCAATATCGCTCAGGATCGCTAGGACTGTCTCATGTTCGGCCAATGGCGCCGCCGGCCTCTTAACCTCTGCGTCCGCGGTATCCGCAAAACCGGCCGTTGACGTGCCTCTCGTTCCTGAACGACTGCTTTACCTGGTTCAGACGTCAGAACCCGACCCGAAGCAGCCACACAATGTGTCGAGTGATGCCACCACGAGGCCCGGAGGCGGTTCAGCCCTAAATCGCGCTGTCATGCTTTGGTGTTGGGTTTCGAAGGTACTTATTCAGCGAAGCCCCCAATGCCTCCCGACACGGTGGAGGCGCCGAACCGCCCCAGCCCCATTTCCACCAGCCCCTCGGGACGGCGCAGCAGAAACAGGGCTTCCAGCCCCATGCGCTGTGCCAAGCCCAAGCCTTCTGCGGGGCCGGCCACCAGCAGTGCGGTGGCCCAGGCGTCCGCGTGCATGCAGGTGCGCGCCAGCACGGTGACCGATGCGACGGCATTGTTCACGGGCGCAGCGCGGCGCGCGTCCATGGTGTGTGCGAGGCGCGCATCTGATGTGGCCACGGCCAGGTCCTGCAGTTCGATCACGCCGTGCACCGCGCGAAGCCCGGTCTCGGGCTGCTCCAGCGCCACGGCCCAGGGCGCACCGCTGGCTTGGCCGCCCACTGCGCGCAGCTCACCATCAAGTGCCACCAGCGCATGCTGCACCCCGTGCTGCTGCAGCACGGCGACCATGCGGTCTACCGCGTAGCCCTTGGCAATACCGCACAGGTCGAGCTGCAAGGGGGCGCGCTTGCGGGCGCAGCCCGCAGGCCGGTCGAGTTCCAGGCACGCGTGCGTCGGGCGCGGCGCGAGCTGGCGCGCGGTGCGGATCGCCTCAGCGTCGGGCGCATCGCGCACCGCGCCAAAGCCCCAGGCATCGACCAGCGCGCCGACGCCCGGGTCAAACGCGCCGGCACTGAGGCGGTGGATATCGAGCGCGCAGGCCAGCACCTCCAGCATTTCGGCGGGCAGTTCGACCCACGCGTCCACGGGCGCACGGTTCAGGCGCAGGAGGTCGCTATCAGGCTTCCAGGGAGACATCTGCTCGTCCACCTGCTGCACTGCGGCGGCGAGGTCCCGGCGCAGGGCCGCCAAGTCCAGGCTGGCGTCGGCGTCCACACTGGCGGACCAGCGCGTGCCCATGGTCGGGCCATGCAGGGTGGTCCGCTTGCAGAGCACAGCCGGTTCAGAACACGTCTTCGGCATAGCGTTCCTTCGCTTTGAGTTGCGATACGCTCAACTGCAGCGGCGCCAGCACGGCGTCCAACGTCTCGGCCACGTCGCGCGCCATGGCGCGGCTGCCGCAGACACGCACGATGGCGCCCTGGGCCACCAGGTCGCGCAAGCGCTCGGCGTCGCGGCGCAGGGCGTCCTGCACATAGCCGCCCCCCTCCGGTATGCGCGAGAATACCGTCTCCACACTGGCCAGGCGTCCTTCGCCGAGCCAGTGCCGGATCTCGGGGCCGAAGTAAAAATCCCGCGCAGGGTCGCGCCCACCAAAGTACAGGTGCATCGGGGTGTGCCGGTCGTTGCGGCGGATGAAGCCTGCCAGGGGCGCCACCCCCGTGCCCGCCCCGATCAGCAGCACGGGCCGCCGCGTGCGCGGCAGCGCAAAGCCAGGGTTGGATCGGATGAACGCGGCGATGTCGTCGCCCGGCTGCAGGCCCAGCAGATGCGTCGAGCACAGGCCGCCGGGCATCTGGCGCACGCAGATTTCCAGAAACCCGTCTTCCCAGCCCGACGCCAACGAGTAGTAGCGGGGCACCGCCGAGCCCGGCGGCACGATGCCCACGAGGTCGCCTGCTGCAAAGTGCGCCAGACCGTGCTTGTGCAGGTGCTTCCCACCGCTCTGCGTGGGCCACGCAAAGCGCAGGATCGCCGTGGGCTGATCGACGAGCCCCGGGTAATCCTGGCGCGTCACGAGCGTAAGCGCCGTAGTGGGCGGCATGCGCGGCACATGCTCCAGCACCAGGGGTTCGCCGAGCGCCTGCGCCAGAGCCTGGCCCCAGCGCGCGAACTGCTGGCTTGATTGCTGGTGGACGCACTCCAGCGGCAGCAGCGCGGGCCAGCCCTGTGCACGCAGCGTTTTCTCCAGCGCCTCGGCAAAGGCGCAGAAGGCCGGGTATTGCCGGTCGCCAAAGCCCAGCACCGTCACCGGCACTGCGCTGGCGCCGAGTTTTGCCATGCGCTCCAAGGCGTGGCTGGCGTGGGCCGGGGCCTGGCCCTCGCCATAGGTTGCGGCGAGCACAAACACCTGCCGCGTGGCGGCCGTGGTCTGGAAAAGCTCCAGTGCGCCGGTGTACACGCGGTGACCGTTGTGGCTCAGCGCATCGTGCAACGTCTGGGCAAAGCCCCACGTGCTGCCGCCTTCGCTGGCAACGAAGATGAGCACGTCGGCCTGTGCCAGAGGGCTGTTGCCCGTGATGTGCGGCGCCTGGCGGCGTGCCTGCCACCAGATGAAGATGCCCGACAGCCAGAACAACAGCACGCTGGCGCCCACGAGCGCGAGCACCACGGCCCAGGGCCAAGCCCCTTCACCCGTGTGCAGCGCCAGCGCCCAGTCGTAGATGCGCTGCGCCAGGGTGACGTCCTGCCAGGCCAGCGTCTTCCCTGAGTAGCGGTCGATCCAGCCTTCGCCCTGGCGGGTGGCCACCTTCCAGGTGTCTTCAGGATCGGCAGCGTCCGGGAAATTCAGCTTGCGCAAATCCCGCACGGAGAGGTTTTGCAGCATGGCAAGCTGCCCCACGGGCAGGGCCGTCTGGCCGGAGGCCACGGAGACCACGTCGGGCTCGGTCCCGGCGTCCAGCGCCACCAGTCCCAGGGTCGAGGCGCTCATGGTCAGCGCCGTGAGCGACGTCAGGCACAGCACCGCCAGCACCACCCGGCCCGTGACCACGTGGATGCGCTGCGCCAGCGAGCCACGCACCCGTGCCGCCAGCCGCCGCCAGCCGCCCATGCGGCGCAGCAGCAGTACGAGGGCCGAGACGCACAGCACCCCCATGGCCAGCGCAATGCCCGCCGCCCCCCAACGCCCGGCGTCGCCCAGGAGCAGCGAGCGGTGCAGATTCTTCACCCAGCGCGGCAGTGCCGAAGGCTGCCAGGCGCCCAGCACCCGACCATCGGCTGGGTCAACGTAGGACGCCCGCGCCTGGTCGCCGTCAAAGCTGAACACCGCGATCGCACCCGAGGGCAGGTGTCGAATTTCCTCCACGCCCGGGACGGTGCGTGTCACGCGCTCCACCAGCGTGGCCACCGACAGCTCGTCCGGCGCGGCGGGTGCCTGCCAGGCCTGCTGCACCGGATCGAATGCCAGGATGGCGCCGGTGATGCCCAGCACCACGGCCAGGGTGCCTATCGTCAGGCCCAGCCAACGGTGGATTGACTTCCAGTCCATGCGCGCGTCCTTTACCGCAGTTGGAAGGTCAGCGTCTGGATGTACTGTTTGCCGGCCTGCGGTTTGCCGACGTTGCCGGTGGACAGCGGCACGCGCACTTCCGACGGGCTGTCGCGCATGTCTTCCACGGCCGCGTCAATGCGGATTTCGTAGCCTGCGTCAATCAGTGCATCGGCCAGGTCGGCCGTGACCTTGAGCGTGCGCCCCGCGCCCACACTGGCGCCGGTCACGCCATTCAAACGCTTGGCGTCACCGGCGGACAGCCGATTCCAGTTCGACAGGTGTTTGTAGTACTTGGCCTTGCCGCCGGCCACCCACAGCGTGCGCACATAGGCGCCCTTGGCGTCGGTCAGGTACGCGGCCAGGTAGGCGCCGTCGCCGCCGTAGTTCTTGAGCTGGGCGGTCAGCGTGAGCTGGCGGCTGTGCGCCAGGGCGGGAACGGCCAGCGCGCAGGCGGCGGCCAACGTGGTCAAGAGAGGTTTGGACATGAGGGTTCTCCAATTGTGGGGATTACTCGGTCTGGCCGCGCGGTGCGGTGCCAGGGGTGAATGGGGGCGATGGCGCGGCGGCGCCGTCTGGTTGCGGCGCGGCGTGTTCACGGTCGCGCTCTCGGGAACGCTGGCGGTTCCCTTGCTTCATCTTCAATACCTTCAGGGTTTCCGGATCGATCTTGGCCTTGAAGATGCGGCCCTGGGCGTCCGTGCCGCGAATTTCGTAGCAGCCGTCGTCGATCTTCAGCCGCTGGATCTGCCAGCCCTGCCGGGCTGCCATCTGCCGCACGGCCTCGCGCGATTGCCAGCGATCCACCGGCGCATCGCAATCGTCATCGGCCAATGCGGGCAGGGCGGCCAGGCCAAGTGACAAGGCCAGCAAGCCACGGCGCAGCGAGGATTGCATGACAAACGATTTGCGATGCGGGTGTTTCATGGAAAACTCCTTTTCACTACGTCAGCGCTTATATCGGCTTACGGCACCACGTCGAACTCACACAATAGGCCAGGAGCGGCCGGTCGGGTCCGCCCTGCCTCCCTTAGCGGTCAACGTTTGACATGGGAGGGTCAGGCGGCGTCGGTTGCCTTATGGTTGCTACGACGCTCAGCACCCCGGCAATATTGCATGGCTTCATGATTCTTCCTTTCGATCGAGCCCAGTCGACGCTGACTGTCCAGGCACTCTGAACTTCAAAACTTAAGACAGCCTGAACGCACGTCTGGGTCCCATGGGCCGATGTCGTTCTTCCAGAAGCCGTAGATCAAGCGGTAATCACCATTTTTAGCAGTCGCCAGAAGTGGGGTTAAGTGGCACTGATTGTCAGATGGCCGGTTATTACATCAACGGACGGTCGATGAGCACGCCATGACCCGCCGCTTCGGGTCGAAAGTACGCGTTCGCTGCATTGGAAATGCCGCCGTTAAGTGTGCACGTCTGACCTGTGACTGCTCAAGGCCTGCGGATGAAAGTTGATCAGAACCGGCTACCCGAAATGGCCGATTACTTCTGACTACTGGGCAGGGTTGATACCTGGAAGCGGTTGCCGCCGTTCCGTTTGGCTTCATACATCGCCTCGTCGGCATGGCGGATCAGTTGCGTGTAATCGTTGGAGTGTTCGGGATACAGCGCGATGCCGATGCTCGGCGGGGCGTGTACCGTATGCCCGGCCAGGTCGAAAGGCCGGTCGAGGGCCACCCGGATCTTCTCGGCGACCACTTCGGCGCACTCCGGAGGGGAAACGCCATTGAGCAGCACCAAGAATTCGTCGCCACCGACGCGGCCGATGGTGTCCGATTCGCGCACGCACTGTCGGAGGCGATGGGCGACTTCCTGCAGGAGGAGGTCGCCGACTTGATGTCCAAATACGTCGTTTACCTGCTTGAATTTGTCGAGGTCGAGATAGAGCAGGGCGAGCGGGGTCCGAAGCCGCTCTGCACAGCGCAGCGCGGTCTGCAGGCGATCGTGGAACAGTTCGCGGTTGGGTAGGCCGGTCAGCGGGTCGTGGCGTGCGATGTGCTGCAGCCAGGCTTCCATCTGCTTGCGTTCGATCACGGGCGCAACCTGGTTGGCGACAAACTGCAGCAGTTCGACATCCTCCAAGGTATAGCGGGCCTCGGCGTGATAGTTCTTCACCACGAGAGCCCCGATGACGCCCTTTTTCGCATTGAGTGGAACGCCCAGCCAGTTCAATGAATGTCCCTTGGCATCGGGCGTCAGCAGCAGGATTTGTCCGCCCCGGATGATCTCTTCGATCAGGGCGGTTGTAGCCGGTTCCATGTGCGACGAGTCGTGCTCATCGACCAGATACGGAAAGCTCAACGCAGCCTTGTCTTCATCGTAAAGCGACACGAAGAAATTGGCGGCGGGCAGCAAGCCACCGATGATCTGGTGGATTTGCTGAAACAGGGTGACGAGATCCTCAGCCCAGTGCGCAGCCTCGGAAATGGCATACAGGGCCGCCTGCATGGAGTCGGCGCGCTTGCGTTGGGTCACGTCGCGCGCCACGGCAACCCGCACCTGATCCGTCTCGGACCATCGGGCCGACCACATGACATGGACGATCTGGCCGTCCTTGCGCACATAGCGGTTCTCGAAATGGGGCTGGGGGTGGCCGGCGACAATCTCGGCCGCGGCCTGCAGCGTCCGCGGCCGGTCTTCATGGAATACAAAATCGATCATCGGCTTGCCGATCATCTCTTCAGGGGTGTAGCCGAAGATGCGCTCGCACGCGGCGCTGACGAACACAAAGTGTCCCTGCACATCCACGACGCAGATGGCGTCGAGCAGCAGGTCCATGACGTTGTTGAGGGAAACGGGGCTATTCGGCTTCATGCAATCGCATCATGGGATGGGCAGCCGATCCGGATCGGTCATAAGGGCTTCATTGTTGCTGCATAGGATTTCTCGCTGCATATCCTGTCGAGTCACGGATCGCTCCCTGGAGCAGCTTTCAGGCTGCCCCTATTCTAGCCTGTGTGGCCGCGAACGCAGACACGCTGCCAGCGGCCGGGTAACGCGAATGACAAAAGTCACTCCACAATAGAAGATAGCCGTATTTGTATTGTCCCCGACTATTCGTTTCAACCCATTCATTTAGTCCGGAATAACCATGCCTTGTTCACACGATACGGTCGCCCAGGCCCGCGCCATTCTGGCCGGGGCACAGGAAAAAATCGACAGGCTCCGCAGCATGCAGCCGTATCTGATCGACCTGTCCCTGCGGGAGAACCCCGTTGGCGCACACATAGGCCAGACGCTCGCAGACAAGCTGGCCATTCTCCCCAGGCTGCGCGAGTTCGGCTTCCGCAACATCCTGCTGGGTACGCTGGATTACGCCATGCCGGATGAACTGGAGGTCGACGACGATTTCATGATGTATCTGCGCGACCACCAGCTCGATATGAACGGCTGCTTCGCGTTCACCGACATCGGCATTGCGGCGGCCGACGGCACGTTCACGCCCTCGCCTTCGCAGCGCAAGCTGCAGGCCTATGGCGTACCCAACACCCTGCATGAAATCTATCTGAGCAAGGCAGGCATGGCCGGGCAGTATGACCTGGAGACACTGCGCCGCAGCCTGCCGGCCAGCATCGCGTGGCTCAACGCCAACATCCGCGGCGACGACGGCGGCCAGCCACGCATCCTGATCAATATCGTGGACGGCTGCGATGCCTTCGCGGAAGACCCCGATACGGCCTGTTCGATCCTGAGCCTGCTGGCCGAGCAGGCCATCGAAGGCATCAGCATTGAGGATGACCGCGGCACCTACCTGCCCTTCCAGGTGGGCGCGTTCGTCGCGGTGGCCCGCAGCTTCCTGCCACCGCCGCTGAAACTGCTGGTGCACATGCATGCCGGCGGCGGCTTCGAGAATGCGTCCGTGATTGAAGCGCTGCTCAACGGCGCGGATGGCGCCTGGGGCGGGCTGCCCAAGCGGGCGGCGATCATCGGCCATGCCTCGCTGGGCGAATTGATCGCCAATCTGGTGCGCGTGGGCAATCCCCACATGCAGGCGAGCTACCGCCTGGACCAGCTGCTGCAGCTGGCCACACGGCTTCAGGTGCTGGACGAGGAGGAGCCGGTCCCCGACGACCTTCCGATACTGGGCAACAACGCCTACCGCCTGCCGCTGAGTTTCTTCCGCCAACGGGCGGGGCGCTTCATGGACCTGCCGCCGGAAGCCATCGGCGGCGCCTACCGGTATCGCATCTGTCCGGTCGTCAGCGATGCGGCCGTGATCGCCGGGCGCCTGGCGGAGGTCACGGGCCAGGCAGCGGAAAGTTTCCCGGAAGCCGTGCTGAACCGCATGATCCGGCTGATGCGCCGCGACCTGCGCGCCGGGAAACGGATCGCCTACGACGAGCCGGTGCAGCTGATACAGCTTTTTGCTCGCGCTTCGCAACGCTGAGGTGTATGGTCACCTCCCGGGCGCGCGGAAACCCCCGCCTCGATGCGTCGTTGTATGCTGAACGGTGCGAACATATTCCCCTGCAGATCGGGTGCCTCCACAATGACTGACAGTTCAAAAGACACGGAAATCGACAGTGCGGTCTACAAGACCCTGCTGGAATCGACCAAGGCCATCCCCTGGAAGATCGACTGGCACACCATGCGTTTCGCCTACATCGGGCCGCAGATCGAAAGCCTGCTCGGCTGGTCGCCGGCAAGCTGGGTGACCGTGGAAGACTGGGCGACCCGGATCCATCCCGAAGACCGGGAGCGGGTGGTGAATTTCTGCGTCGCGCAGTCCAAGGCCGGAACCGACCACGAAGCCGACTACCGCGCCCTGACGCAGAACGGCGATCACGTCTGGATCCGCGACGTGGTGCACGTGGTCCGCAACGATGCCGGCGGGGTCGACGCCCTGATCGGATTCATGTTCGACATCAGCGAGCGGAAAAAGACCGAGGAACAACTGGTCGTCCTGCAGAAGGAACTGGAGGCGCTGTCCTTCAAGGACGGCCTGACCGGCGTCGCCAACCGGCGCATGTTCGACACCATCCTGGAAGAGGAATGGGCCCTTGCGCGGCGCAACAACCAGCCGCTGTCGGTCATCATGCTCGATATCGATTACTTCAAGCAGTACAACGATTGCTACGGACACATCGAAGGGGATGCCTGTCTGAAACGGGTCGCCCAGACCCTGAGTTCGGCCGCGACCCGGTCGCGTGATCTCTTCGCCCGCTTCGGCGGGGAGGAATTCGTGCTGGTGCTGCCCGGAACCGACGAAGGATCGGCGGCAAAGATCGCCGAGCGCTGCCGCAGCCTGATCTTCAAGGAACAGATCCCGCACGCGCAATCCCCGGTCAGCCAGATCCTCACCGTCAGCCTCGGGGTCGGCACGATCATCCCCTCGCACCAGGACGACCCGCTCGCGTTCGTCGAAACGGTGGATAAGCGGCTTTACCAGGCGAAGCAACACGGCCGGAACTGCATCGTCAAAGGCAGTTGATCGCGCTTTTTCAGCGCGCATCGAGGCTTGAGCGCCCCGCCGTCAGCCCGTCCCCCTCTCTTCACAATACTGGATGCAATAAGGGGATGCATGGGTCTTGATTTGGCGGAATATGTATCTAGATTGGAAATGTAGCCGCAGTTGCGGCCGAGTTCGTTATCAGACAATCCGTTTGAAAGGAGACCATCATGGCCAATCTCTCACGTTACGATCCGTTGAATCTCGCCCGCATCGATCCCTTTGGCGACATCGACGACCTGCTCAAGGGCTTTTTCGTGCGTCCTGCGCTCTTCGAAGGCCAGCCGCAGATGCAAATCAAGATGGATGTGAAGGAAAACGACAATGCCTATACCGTGCATGCCGACATTCCGGGCGTGAAGAAGGACGACATCCACGTCAGCATCGAAGGCAACCAGGTTTCGATCAGCGCCGAAACCAAGATGGAGAAAGAAGAAAAAGAGGGCGAGAAAGTGCTGCGTTCGGAACGTTACAGCGGCAAGGTGTCGCGCAGCTTCACCCTTGCCCATGACGTCGACGAAGCCAAGGCCCAGGCCAAATACAACGATGGCGTACTGGAACTGACCCTGCCGAAGAAGGCCGTCAGTTCGGCCAGGAAGCTGGCAGTCCAGTAAGCTCCGCCACGGAAGCCCAGCGCGGCGCCCTTCTTGAGGCGCCGCTTTTTTTTTGCCTCCCGCCCCTTTCCTATCCCGCAACCGGATCATTCATGGAAATCCTGCTTCTGACCGTCCTGATCGTATTGAATGGCGTGTTTGCCATGTCGGAAATCGCATTGGTGACGTCGCGCCGGGCTCGACTCGCGCGGCTGGCCGACGAAGGCAATCGGGCGGCGTCCGTCGCCATCCAGCTGCACGACGACCCGACGCGTTTTCTATCGACGGTCCAGGTCGGCATCACCTTGATCGGCATTCTCAACGGCATCATTGGCCAGGCTGCGCTGGCTGGCCCGTTGTCGGCCTGGCTGCAGACGCTGGGCATGGGAAACGAAGCGAGCGGGATCGTGGCCACTGCGCTGGTCGTGATCCTCATCACCTATGTCACGATCGTGATCGGCGAGCTGGTGCCCAAGCGCATCGGCCAGATCGATCCCGAGCGCATGGCCTGCCGCCTCGCCCGACCCATGCAATTGCTGGCGCAACTGGCTCGACCGTTCGTTCGCCTGCTGTCGGCCTCCACCGATGCGCTGCTGCGCCTATTCGCCCGACGATCGTTCGCGCGCGAGGACATCATCGAGGAGGAAATCCATGCCTTGCTGCAGGAGGGGTCGGATACCGGCGAAATCGAACGGCAGGAGCATGAGATGGTGCGCAATGTATTCCGTCTCGACGATCGCCCGATCGAGTCGCTGATGACACCACGCGCCGACATCGTCTACCTCGACACCACGCTTCCGCTGGCAGACAACCTTCGCCGCATGGCCGAATCGGAGCACACCCGTTTCCCGGTCTGCCGTGACGGGCTCGACGAGGTGCTGGGCATCCTCAGTGCCAAGCAATTGCTGGACGCGATGCTGGCCGGTTCGTCACCCGGCCTGGAGGGTCCACTGCAGCCCGCCGTATTCGTGCCGGAACGTCTCAGCGGCCTGGACCTGCTGGAACAGTTCCGCGCGTCCGACACCCACCTGATGCTGGTCATCGACGAATACGGCGAGATCAACGGCCTGGTCACGCTGCAGGATGTGCTGGAGGTGGTTACCGGCGAATTCAAGCCGCGCAGTGCGGACGAAGCGTGGGCGGTGCAGCGCGGGGACGGCTCCTGGCTGCTCGACGGTCTCATCCCCATTCCGGAGCTCAAGGACCGGCTGGGCCTGAGAAGCGTGCCGGAAGAGGAACGCGGCCGCTACCACACGCTGAGCGGAATGGTGATGTGGCTGTCCGGGCGGCTGCCGCAGACGGGCGACGTGCTGACCTGGGAGAACTGGCGGCTGGAAGTGGTCGACCTCGACGGCAAGCGTATCGACAAAGTGCTGGCCACGCCGATCGCGTCCATCGAATCGCCGCCGCCCGACACGCCTGGCGGGCCAACCTGATTCCGGCTACTGGGCGGGCACCACGACCGGCCTGTCACGGTAGGGATAATTCTTCAGACGCGTGTCCGTGCGCACGTGGGGCTGGGCGAGGGTCTTGGCCGGGTCGATCCAGTCTTGCCACTTGAAGTTCTCGATGACCTTGGCCTGGTAGCTTTCTTCAAGCGGATGCTCGAGGATGTCGTTGATATGCGCCCATTGCTGATAGCGCATGAGATCGACCTGGTAAGGCGTTGGGTTGCCACCGGCTTTTTTCACCACGGCTTTCAGCGCCTCCACGTCCTTCATCGTCACCTTGGGCTGCCAAGTCACCTTGCCGGGCAGCATGACCGGCTCGCCGGGAATGTTGTTGATGCCCTCCTTCCACGTCGCGAGCACCGCCACCTGGGTGTCTTCGCGGTACAGGACGATGGCATGGCTGTAGCGCTTGTCCCTGAAAAACCCCAGGTTGCCGTATTGCAGCCGCGCGCCGGTGAGGAAGGCCACGGCATCCGACCAGCAGGGCGACTCGCCGCTGATGCCCCAGAGCACGCTGCGATCGATGATGCCGTCCGGGAAGAGGATCTTGAACGCCACCCAGGCGGCGTTGGCCGCGCTCGTCGTTCCTTCGCAGTCGTGGCCGTGGAAACGAACCAGATCCTTGAGCGTGACCGGATAGGTATACGGGTAGTAACGGCCCTGTGTGCCTTGCGTGGCCAGCATCTCGAAAACGGGGGCATAGGGTTTGGCGACCATCGACGCATACCAGGTCGGATTGCGGTCGGGGGCTTCGACGCCGGTCTCGACGAAGATCGTTTCGCCTTCCTTGTAGGTGGGTTCCGCTGCTTCGGCCCCGGCCACGCAAATGAATAAGCCCAAGGCCCACATGGATTGCTGGAGAAATATGCGCATGACTTTATCTCCCTGGTTATGGCCGGCGATTTCGATCGCCGTTTGCGTCGTGGGTCCGATCAGGCCCTTCCGCCCTGCACCACGAGCAATTCGCTCCACGGCGCCACTGGCGGGCACGCCTTGTTCAAGCAGCCTTGTCCAAGATGTTCCGGAGAGCAGGAAATTAGCCACGCGCACAGTCAGGCTACGCATAGGCAATCTCGCAAGCAGCACGCACCCCGTGGCCTGTCTGCCAGCGCGCGCCTTGATAGGCGCCGCTTCCGCTTTTTACTCTTCTCCTTGTATAGCAGACTGGACCGGTTGAGCCAGCCAATGGCAAAGCGGCGGGACAGTACATGGTCCAAGCTGGCGTCGGCGAACGGCAGTCGCACGCATCGCCTGCCACCCAACTCAATACCGGGCGGCTGCGAGCGGGCGCGGCTGCACGGCGAAGCCGGCAAACAGGGCGATAAGGACTTTGTTCATGGCAGCTTTCTTGCGGGCAGGCTCAAGCGTCGGCAGGGTTGAGGCGAGGATGGGTCTCCTCGCACGTCATCAGGACGATGAGGCCCGATATGAACATGGCGGCGGCGGTGAACCAGAAGCCTGATTCGATGCCGCCGAACAGCGCGGCCACCGCGCCCAGCAGCAGCGCGCCGATGCCGTAGCCGAGGTCGCGCCAGAAGCGGTAGATGCCGATGGCCGAGCCGCGCCAGTTGGGATGCGCGATGTCGGAGACGGCGGCAGACAGCGTCGGGTACAGCAGCGCCATGCCGAAGCCCATGACTGCGGCAGCGAACGACCACCACAGCTTGCCCTCGCCCAGCATCACCAGGGCGACGCCGGCGCCGCACAGCCACATGCCCCAGACGATGGGCTGCTTGCGGCCCACACGGTCGGACAGGTGGCCGGTGAAGAACTGCGACATGCCCCAGACGAAGCCGTAGATGCCGACCACCCAGCCGATGCCGGGCAGCGACAGGCCCCGCTGATGCAGGTAGACCGGAAAGAACACCCACACCAGCGCGTCGACGAATTTCTCGACCAGCCCGGCCTGGCTGATCGACGCCATGCGTGCATCTCGCCAGGACATCAGGGTGAACACGTCCCAGGTGCCGGGCTGGTCCGCGATGTTGGCGGGATAGCGCGGCTTCGGGCCGGTCATCTGCCCGGCGGCGTGCTTCTTGCCCTCAGCCTGCGCCCACGGCAGCGTGTCCTTCACCCACAGCAACGTCAGCAGGCCGGCCAGCAGGATGACGGTAAGGCCAAACAGCATCAGCCCCTCGCGCGGCCCAAAGGCGGTCGCCATATAACCGGTGACGATGCCCGCGACTGCCACGCCGAAGTAGCCGGAGAATTCGTTGAGACCGATGGTGAGCCCGCGCTGGCTGGCGCTGGTGAGATCGAGCTTGGAGGTCTGCGTCATCGACCAGGTGAGGCCCTGATTCACGCCCAACAGCACCGTCGCCGCCACGATCCAGTTCCAGTTCGGCGCATACAGGATCATGAAAGGCATCGGCACCGCGACGAGCCAGCCGATGAACAGCACTTTCTTGCGGCCCATGCGCTCGGACAGGCGTCCGGCGACGAAGTTGAGCGTGCCCTTGACGAAGCCGAAGGCGGTGACGAAGGCCATCAGCATCATGAACGAGCCCTTGGCCACGCCGAATTCGGTTTCGGCCAGCGCCGGCACCACGGTACGGAACATACCGATGGTGAGGCCGACCAAGAACACCTGCACCAGCTGGTGCGAGAACTGGGCGAAATTATGGCGGATGCCGTAGCGGTACTCCGCCACGTCCTGGGTTAGCAGCATGGTCAGTTGCCCAGGTTGAAGGCGACCATACGATCCATTTCCGCAGGGCGCGGCGGAATGGCTTCGGTCAATGCGGTAACGAACGCGTCCCGGCTCATCGCGAGCATGGGGTTCCAGCGCTTCTCGAAGCCGATCGTCGACATCGGCTTGCCCGACATGCCGGCGCCGCAGGCGCTGCCCGAGGTGTGGCCGGGATAGAGTTCGACCTCGGCTGGCAGCGTCAGCAGGCGCTGGTGCAGCGTGCCGTAGAGCTGTCCTGCCATCTCGATTTCCTTGCCAGCGAGATCGGGCCGTCCGGCGCTGCCGACGAACAGGGTGTCGCCGGTCAGGACGAACCATGGCGTCTCGGCGCGGCGCTTGTCGGTGACCAGGAGGCAGATCGAATCCGGCGTATGGCCGGGGGTATGCAGCACGTCGATGAAGACGTTGCCCACGTCGATGCGCTGCTTGTCCTTCAACGGCTCGAACGGGTATTTCACGCGCCCGGCGTTCGCCTCGTGCAGGCAGTAGACGGCGCCAGTCTTCTCGGCGAGCGCACGGCCGCCGGAAAAGTGGTCAGCATGCACATGGGTATCGATCACGTGGGTGATCTTCACGTCCTGTTTCGCTGCCTCCTCGAGGAACCACAGCTCATCGCCCAGAACGGGATCGACGACGACACCGACATGGCATGAGCCGCAGCCGAAAAAGTAGGACAGGGTAGCGTCCTTGGCCAGCAATTGACGGAAAAACATGGAAGTCTCCTGGAGTATTGTGTAAGCGAAAGGCGGTTTACGACTCGGCCAGCGGCAATCCGGCCGCCTGCCATTCGGGGATGCCGTCGGCGATCTTCTGCGCGCGATAGCCGTGCGCCTTCAACAAGGACACCGCCTCCGCGGACATCATGCAGAACGGTCCGCGGCAGTAGGCGACGATGTCGCGGTCGGCAGGCAGTTCGG
This sequence comes from Thiobacillus sp. SCN 63-57, assembly GCF_001725555.1. Lineage (NCBI taxonomy): Bacteria > Pseudomonadati > Pseudomonadota > Betaproteobacteria > Nitrosomonadales > Thiobacillaceae > Thiobacillus > Thiobacillus sp. SCN 63-57. Next base: position 71,164 of record NZ_MEGP01000021.1, read on the forward strand.
CCAAGCGCTGCTTGAGTTCGGACAGCGGCAGCGAGCGTGCGAACGGCAGGTGACCGCTGGCATATTCGGCAGAGGGGCGCACGTCGATCACCACCACGTCACCGCGCCGCGCTTTTTCCATCAGCGAGCGTCGCGTTTCGGCATCGAGCTTTTCCGGCGCGGCAAAAATCCGCTCCATTTCCACCTTGAGTTCGACCAGATGCTCTTCCGCCACTGTACGCAGGTTGACCCACAGCGCGCTGACGTCCTCGCCGGACAGCCGATACGCGATGAAGCGGCCGTCGCGCTGCGCCTCGACCAGCCGCGCAGCCTTCAGTACCTTTAGATGTGCGCTTACCAGCTTGATGTCGATGCCGGCTTCGGCAGCAAGCATGTCGACGGTTTTTTCGCCCTGCGCCAGGATTTCCAGCAGCTCAAGTCGCTTGGGGCTGGAAACCGCCTTGCCGATGCGGGCAACTTGCTCGTAGAGCAGATCCTTGGTTTGTCGTGAAGTCATAAAACGAACATTCTCACGACTATTAGAATATTGCAAGCGGTACCGCTCAGGTGTGAAAAACAAGGCAGGACACGCCCGCCCATCCCAAATTGATTTATCGCAATAAGAATTGCATCTATGGTGTGATATACACGGCCCGCCCGGCCGCAAACCACATAGAAACAGCGCCCGGAACGATGTTCACAAAACTAAAGAATGGAATTTGATGTATTCAGGTAGTCGATTGCATGATGGCCCCTTGGGCGGAGGAGTCGCCCCATGAAACCAAACTGCACCAATCCCGAATGGGTCGGCCGCGCGAAATGCGCCATGTGCGACGTACGCAACTTCGTCCTGTTCTCGGGCCTGTCCATGAACGAGTTGGATACGATCCTCCAGCCCATCGACAATCTGCATGTGCCCCAGCATGCCGTGCTGTACGAGCAGGGAGCGACAGCGCCCAGCGTCTTTACCTTGCGCCACGGACTCATCAAGCTCAAGGTCGATCTGCCCAACGGCGGACAGCGCATCGTGCGGCTGTTGCGGCCGGGCGACGTAGCCGGCATGGAAACCCTGGTGGGCGAGCGTTATCACCACACCGCCATCGCCCTGCAGGATGCCGATGTCTGCCGCATCCCGCGCGAGGTCGTCATCCAGCTCGACAAGACCAACCCGAGCGTGCACCAGGCCTTGCAGCAGCGCTGGCAGCGCTCGATCGACCAGGCCGACCATTTCATCGTGGCACTCTCCACCGGCCCGGCGGAAGCCCGCATGGCGCGCCTCCTGATCACCCTCGGCTGCGACGGCACACTCTCCGAGACGCTGTTGCCCAGCCGCGAGGACATGGGCGCCCTGCTCGGCATCACGACTGAAACCGCCAGCCGCATCATGGCCGAGTTCAGGCGACGCGGTCTGATCCATATCGAAAAAGGCGGCTGCATCGACTACGACTACAACGGATTGACGCAACTGGCGCAGAGCTGAATGGCCTGTTGCCTAATTGATACATTTGTCGCATTGACAATTCTCAATTCTGGCAAATCACGCAAATTAATCTCTTAGAATTGGACCCGATTTTGCCTGATCCGCTGAAACCCCAATAACGAAAGGGGAGGCGCCAGCAGGCAGTCTGCCCGGAGAATACGTATGAAATATGCTTTGAAGCCGCTAGCCGCATGCATGGCCACCCTGTTTGGCGCCGCATCGTTCAACGTGTGGGGTGCACCGCCGACCACGCCCCCGGTCCAAACCCAGAACCAGACCCCTGGCGGCGCCCAGATCGGCGCGCCCGTCGCCACGGTCCCGACCGTGCTGGCGACCCGCCCGATGACGTCGGTCTTCCCGACCCAGCCGAACGAGTTTCCCGGCATACCCTGGGGCTCGTTCCTGGTGTTCCCCGAAGTGTCGCTGGCCGCCACCTACGACGACAATATCTACGCCGAGCGCCCCTACACCGCCCCGCGCACCTACGTGACCGATGACGTGGTCTACACGCTGTCGCCGTCGATCGCGCTCAAATCCAAATGGCAGCAACACGCGCTGAACTTCGATGCGGGCGGCGATTTGGACCGTTACCGCAACCACGACTCGGAAAACGTCAACGACTACTGGCTCGGTTTCGACGGCCGCTATGACCTCAGTCCGACGACCAACGTGTTTGGCGGCGCCCGCCATTCGCGCGATCACGAAGACCGCTCCACGCCGGGCAGCAATATCGGCCAGATCAAGCCCACCCTGTACGACCACGACGAAGCCCATCTCGGCGTGGCCCACGCGTTCGGTGCCTTCCGTCTGCGTCTTGGCGGCACCTACGACCGTTACGACTACAAGAATGGTGCGCTCATCTCCGGCCTGCCGACCAACAACGATTATCGGGACCACAACCTGAATTCGCTGGGCGTACGCCTGGGCTATGTTCTGTCCCCCCGCTACGAAATCTTTGGCCAGGTCGCGACCGACAACCGCCGTTACGACAACCTGATCCCTGGCCAGACCTTCAATCGCGATTCGGACGGTTACCGTGCCGCGGCCGGCGTGAAATACACCTTGCAGCCACAGCGCCTGACGGGCGAAGCCTTCGCCGGCGTGATGGGCCAGAATTTCGACTACAGCGGGTTCTCCGACATCACCAAGCCGTATTTCGGCTTGCTGACCGTCTGGAAGCCGACCTCGCTGACAACCGCGACCCTCTTCATCGACCGCTCGCTCGAAGAAACCACCGTATTCAGCGGCCCCAGCTATGCCTCCAGCTCGACCGACACGACCTACGGCTTCGAGGTCGAACGCCACCTGACCAGCAAGCTGTCGGTCAACGGCCGCGCCGCCTACACGCATAGCGACTTCAACGACTTCGCCCGCGTCGACAAGATCGTCGACGCCGGTGCCGGGCTGCGCTACTACGTGATGCCCAACGTCTATCTGGGTGCCGACCTGCGCATCATCGACCGGGCCTCCAGCGACATTGCTGCGCAATACAGCCGCAACCAGATGCTGGTCAGCGTCGGCTACACCCCGGCGCGCAACCGCGACTACGCCATCATCCCCGAACGCGAGGCCGGCGCCCCCGAAGCGCCGCGTGCGCAAGGCGTGTATTCCGGCTTCTACCTGGGCGCCCAGCTGGGTCATGGCGGGTTGACCACGGCAACCTGGGGTCCACGCGGCGGCGGCGGCAGCGACACCGCCGGCATGGGCGGCTTTGGCGCCAGCTACGCGCTGTTCGGCGGCTGGGGCACCGAGATCGCCGACAACTGGTATCTCGGCGTCGAACTCGACGGCGGCGACAGCAACGCCAACTGGAAACACCGCAAGATCAAGAACGACGCCCCCACCGTATTTGTGGACAAGGACAGCAATTATGGCCTGAGCCTGCGCGCCGGCTACCTGCTCGACGGCGGCATACTGTACGGCAAATTCGGCAAGGTGCGGACCGATTTCCATACCTACTACACCGAGAACCAGTTCAGCACGGGCGCCTACGACCGGGATCAAACCCTCACCGGCAACCGCGTCGGGCTGGGCCTTGAAATCCCGGCTTCGCGCAATCTGTTCGTGCGCACCGATTACAGCGTCACCCGCTATGGCAGCTATGACGTGCCCTATCAGTCTTCCGGCGGCGGCGCGACCACGACAGAGACCTTCAAGACCGGCGACGCCGTCTTCAGTCTCGGTCTCGGCTGGCGTTTCGGCGGTCAGCGTCCCCTCGTCGCCACACGCCCGGCCACCGAACTGCGCGGCCTCTATATGGGCGCCAACCTCGGTCACGGCACCCTGGGTAGCCGGCTGACCGGCACCCAGTACGATAGCGGTGTCGGCCCCTATGACTTCACCGGCGACTTCGCCCGCTCCGGCTTCAGCGGCGGCTTCTTCGCCGGCTACGGCTATACCTTCAGCCAGATCTATGTCGGTCTGGAACTGGAGGCGGAGGCGGCCAATTTCGGCTGGGAACACGAACGGGATACCGCAGGCTCGGGCGGCCGTGACTTTGCCTCGGAGAAACGCGGCGGCTATGGCGGCAGCATACGGATCGGCTATGTGCTGCCCAACGGCAGCCTGCTCTACGGCCGCATCGGCTAGGTGCAGACCCGCTTCAATACGTTCTACAGCCGGGGCGCCGGTACGCCGGTCAACCAGAGCGACAATTTCGACGGTACACGCGTCGGCCTCGGCGCCGAGATTCCGGCCTCGCGCAACACCTTCGTTCGCATGGACTACAGCTATACCCGCTACAACGACGCGTTGACAGTCAGCCCTTCGCAACCGACGGCGGACATCATGCGCTTCGACAACACGGAAACCTTGGCCCGCCTGGGCCTCGGCTATCGCTTCTAACTTACTGAATCCTAGGAAAATTTAATGAACGGCCATTGCGAAAAATCAATGGCCGTTTTAAAGAGACCTGCTAGTCTGCAATTGTAGTGAACGCAATTTTGGCCCGGTCGAAAAACCGGGCGCAAAAGATCAAGGTCATCAAATATGGAGAGATACATGACATACCCCACATACAATTTCAAAAAACTGATTCTGGCAGGCGGCACCATGTTTGCCATGCTGGCTGTACCACTGGCCGTCAATTCGGTCACCGGTCTGGATCTGGGTGTGATTTCGGCCGCCCATGCTGTAGATGATGGCGGTTCCTCCAAGAAGGGCGGCGGCCACAAGGGCAAGGCAGGCAGCCAGAAGGGTGCCCAGGGCAAGGGTGGCGAGGCGAGCAAGAAGATTTTCCGCATTCCAGCCGCAGAAGAAGACAGCGACCGTCCGGTGTGGGCGGGCGTGAAGGGCGGCAAGTCCGGTGGCGGCGGCAAGCCGGTCGGTGCGGGCACCAAGAAGGGCGATCTGTTCGGCGACATGGTTGTCGTGCTGCGCGATGCCAACGGCGTGCCCATCTTGACCTCCGACGGCCTGGTTCAGGTCATCGCCTACGTCTACGATGCGTCCGGCAACCTGGTTCCGCTGAAGGATGCCTCCGGCAATCCGGTGGTGATTCCCTATGTGGACGGCGAACTGGCCACCACCATCAACGGCGTGCCGGTCTATTCGGCCGAGGTCGATCTGGGCCGACTGAGCGTGGCGCGCGCGCCGGACAAGGTGCTGCAGCATTCGCTGGATGAAGCACTTGCCAAACTCACGACATCTGGCGCGGTGATTGCGCTGGACGCCGCCGGCCGCCTGACGGTAAACGGCACGGCCATCGATTCGCCGCTGGAAAACCTGGCGCTGTATGACACCTACATGAAGACGGGTACGTTGCCGGGTGTAACGTTGCCGGCCAACTTCAATCCGGCTGCGCTGCTGGCCGCGGCTGCGGACAAGACCGGCAGCATCAGTGTGGATACCGTGGTCTACATGGACTCCATCCTGGGGATCAATAGCGGCACTACGTACTATGACTTCTCCTCCGTCAACTACGACCGCTACACCACCTGGAAGAATGCAACCGCAACCGTGCTGGTGCTGCAGCCGGATGGCGTGACGTACAAAGCGGAAACGGTGAATCTGTACGACGCGGTGTTCAACAGCACCAACTGGACCGATCCGACGCCAGTCGGTGGCGCGGACGACTTCGCGACCGCTGCGGACGATTATCTGAAGGTGATCGAGTTCGTTCACGACAACGGCGTTCGTTGATCGCTTGACCGGGCGGTTCGCCGCCCGGCGTTTGCACACGCAACAGGAGTTTTGATTCATGAATGCTTACAGCAGATGGGCAACGATGGTGTTGCTGGCTGCAACTCTGACAACGGGAAGCGTAGTCACGTATGCAGCCGAAAGCCATACCGACGGCCATTCCGATAGCGGCCATTCTGACGGCAAGAAGGGTCCGAAGTACATGGGCGGCGGCAACAAGGGGGGCAGCCACAGCAGCAGTGCCCACAAAGGCGGCAGCTCGCACCATGACAGTTCGGAGGGCGGCAGCAAGTCGACGGAAAGCAAGATCTTCCACGGCAAGTCCGGCGGCCACGACGAGGCCAGCACCGAAGCCGGCCATGAGAGCAGCGGCACCGAGCACACGCATTGATCGTGGATTCGTTGCAGGACAAAGGGCACACGGTTCGTGTGCCCTTTTTTTGTCCCGCCCCCCTGACACACACTGCCACACACTGATGCCGGCAGGACACACGCCCGACACCCCTTCTGCCTAAGATGCTTTCCATCGGCCGGCGCGAACAGCGCGATACGCGATCGCTGCATGCCGAGTGACGTTTCACTTTCAATTCTTTAAGGAATCAGATTATGAAAAGCATGCTTCAAGCTGCAGTACTCACCTCCCTGCTCGCCTCGTTTTCGGCCTTTGCCCACCATCCTGCCGAAGACATCGTCGACGAAGAAACCTGGGCGATGATCGATGAAAATGTGGCCGACACACCGCATGCCGATCTGGATTTTTCCAGCATGGGTCTCTAATCCCCGGGGGCACTTGAAGCGGCCCATCTTCGACAACCACGCCGGTCTCCTGATGCCATGTGTCAGGGGGCCGGTTTTTATTGCACCGGGTCTGCGCAGCCGTCAGCCGCGGTAGATGCAACCCGCGTCATGGGCTTCCATGACTGAGACGGCGCTCAAGCCGGGCAGCGCCGGCCTGAGTTGCCGCCATAGCCACACGGCCAGATTTTCGCTGGTCGGGTTGTCCAGGCCGTCGATGTCGTTGAGGCAGCGATGGTCAAGCGCGGCATGGATGGGGCGCCAGGCCGTCTCGATGTCGGCGAAGTCGAGCACCCAGCCCAGCACGGGATCGATGTCGCCGCTGACGGTCAGTTCGATCTTGAACGAATGGCCGTGCAGGCGCGAGCAGGGATGGGATTCCGGCAAGGCAGGCAGTCGGCGCGCACATTGCAGGTGGAAGATGCGGAAGATGTCCATATGGCATTTTCGCGCATGTCGCCCGCGCTGGCTATGCGGCGGCTATCGGACACCGTTCGCCACGGCTACACTATGCGCCGTCCTGTCTTGCTGTGGAGCGATCATGTCGGTGTCTCGCCTGTCGGTTGCCGCGCTTGCCGCATTCGCGCTGTTGTCGCTCGGTGCATGCTCCCGCGACAATGGACTCACCTTGTCCGCGCCCGATGCCTATGCCCAGGTCCAGGCCGGCACGCTCACGCTGATCGATGTGCGCACCTCCGACGAATGGCGGCAAACCGGCGTGGCCCAAGGCGCGCTACGCATCAACATGGCGAACGCACAGGGTGAGGCCGGATTCATACGGCAGGTGGACACGGCACTGGGTAGCGACAGGAATGCATCAATCGGCCTGATCGGCCTCGCCGGCAGCCGCGCCACCCATGCTCAGGAAGTACTCCGAGCGTCGGGTTTCACCCATGTCTATACCATCAAGGAAGGCATGTTGGGGAGCAGCGCCGGACCAGGCTGGATCGCACGCAAGCTACCGGTTGAGCCCTGTCCGCGCTGCTGACGTGCCACCTCATCCCCGGCAGCCTGCCCCTGCCTGCACGGGCGGACAGGGCACGGTGCCGTATGAACAGAAGACGCAGCAGTCTCCCGGTAGCGGCATCAGTACTGTGTGACACCCTTCGCACTCGTAATACCACTGGCAGGCGTCGGTAGGCATGGTCTCGGTCTTGACATGGCCGCAGACTGGGCAGGTCAGCGCGGACTCCAGGGTGTATTTCGCGTCCATTGAGGCTTTGCCGATTGCTTCGATGGCCGTAGCATAAGTTCCGTACCTACGTACGGAGTCAAGATGCAAGGACTGACTATTTCAAAGCTGGCACAGGAGGCCGGGGTCAACGTCGAGACGATCCGCTTCTATCAACGCCGCGGCCTGCTTGCGGAACCGGACAAGCCACTGCGCGGCATCCGTCGCTACGGCCAGGCGGACGTGGCGCGCCTGCTGTTCATCAAGGCGGCGCAGCGCATCGGGTTTACGCTGGACGAGGTTGCGCAGCTATTGCAATTGGATGACGGTACCCAGTGTTCGGATGCCCGCACCATCGCCGAGCGCAAGCTCGCCGATGTGCGCAAGCGTCTGGCTGACCTGCAGCGCATCGAGGGCGTGTTGACGCAACTCGTCGGCCGCTGCGCCCGCAGGCGGGGCAAAGTCCGCTGCCCTTTGATCGACGCGCTGCAACCGCCGCTTGCTCATGACGGCGCGTAGCGCCCGCGCCAGACTCAGGCAGCCAGTTCCTTCACCAGCGTATTGCGGCGACCGGTTTCGCTGCCGGTGAGCGCGAAGCCCTGCAGACGGCCGTTGTCGTCCACATGCAACGCGCAAATGCCGGTGTCGCCGCATTCCACTTTCCAGCCGCCCGACGCGCCGAGCCTGGGCGGCAACACGGCCACCGGGTGCGCCGGCGTTTTGACCATCACCGGCATGGCCGGATACACCACTGGTGTCGGCGTACCGGTGAGCGTGGCCGCGAGCGCGCGCGCCTGGACCATCAGCGGCTGCACATAGGGCAGGTTCTGGCCTTCCACCTCGGCACAGTCGCCCAGCGCATACACATTCGGTGCACCCGTTTCCAGCAGGCGGCCGGTCTGGATCCCGCGCCCGACCGGAATGCCCGCCGCCTGCGCCAGTTGGGTGCGCGGTCGCAGGCCGATCGCGGAAAGCACAACATCCGCGGCGAGCGTGTCGCCGTTGTCCAGCGTCACCCGATACCCTGCGGCGGTTGGCTCCACGCTTTTTCCCGTTCGTCCGAAATGCCACGTCACGCCCAGCGCAGCAAGGCCATCGGCCAGACGCCGGCCGGCCTCGACCGGCAACAACCGCTCCAGCGGCCACGCGCCCAGATGGACCACGTCGACCGTGAAGCCGGCGTGTACCAGATCGTTGGCGAACTCGCATCCGATGAGTCCGCCGCCGAGCACCGTGACGCGCTTCTTGCCGTCGAGGGCATCGCGAAAGACCGCGTAATCGGCCAGATCATTCACCGCCAGCACCGCGGCCGTGCCGTTGCCGGAGAGGCCGTGCGGAATCGGGTCGGCTCCCAGCGCGAGCACCAGCTTGCCGTAGTCGAGCGCGCCACTTCCCGTGTGCACGCGTTGATTCTGTGTATCGATCGCAGTCACACGGGTATGCGTGAGCACCGTTGCCTGCTGGTCGGCCGCCATTTTCTCCGCAGTGGCGCCCGCCAGTGCAGCCGCAGACCTGCCCGCCGCCAGGGCGTTCGACAGATTGGGCTTGGAATAGAAGGCGCCGTCATCCGCCGTAACGAGTGTGACAGGCGTGCTCGTGTCGCGCTTGCGGATTTCCTTCAGCAAGGTGTAGCCGGCAAGACCCGAGCCGACAATGACGATGGGGGGCATAAAAAGCTCCTGGAGAATGGAGGCCACATCGGCGCGGCCTCGTATACGTTAATGGCGCTCAGGCAGCCGTGATTTCAACCATCTCGAAATCCGCCTTGGCCACGCCGCAGTCGGGGCATTCCCAGCCTTCCGGCACGTCCTCCCAACGGGTGCCGGGGGCGATGCCATGCTCCGGGTCGCCTTTGGATTCGTCATAGATGTAACCGCAAACGATACATTGCCAAGCTTTCATGATATTTCCTTTCAATCGATCAAATCGTCTTCAACAATTCTTCAGGCGGCAATCGCGTCTTTTTGCGCCTGGTAGTGTTTCGCGTGCTTCTCTTCCACCTTGGCCAGCGCGGCAAAACGCTTGGCGGCCTTGTCCAGCACCGTCTTGAACCTCTCGGCGTGCTCCTTCGATTCGGCGATCTGCTCGTCGATCTCGGCCACCGCAGCCGTGTTGCCCTCGATCATCGCCTCGTGGCGGAACTTGGGGTACATCTCGGTGTACTCGTGGGTTTCGCCGTCGATCGCATACTGCAGGCACTTGGCCGGCGTCATCGTTTCGTCGGAAAACAGCAGTTCGGCATGGCCGAAGGCGTGCAGCATTTCCTGCGCGGCGGTGTCTTCGAACACCTTGGCGGTCGCTTCGTCGCCCACCTTGCGGCACTGGCGTGCGAACCACAGGTACTTGATGTGGGCCATGGACTCGCCGGCAAAGGCTGCCTCGAGGTTCTGGATGGTCGGGGACGTCGTGTTCTGCATGATTCGCTCCTGTTCGGTTGATTTACGATGTCAATCAAGACAGGAGCAATGTTAGAGATTACAAATCAATCGATCCAACGGAAACCTTGGATGACAACGATTGATGATATCGATCGACCTGCCTGAACCGCTCAGGCGAAACGGGCGCGCCAGCGCCGCAGGGCTGCTTCCATCCGCGCCATGCTGACGAAGAAGGTGGGTGTGATGTAGAGCGTCAGGAACTGTGAGAAGAACAGGCCGCCGACCACGGCGATGCCGAGCGGGCGGCGCGCCTCGCCGCCGGTGCCGAAACCGATGGCAATCGGCAGGGTGGCGAAGATGGCGGCGAAGGTGGTCATCATGATCGGCCGCAGCCGCACCAGGCAGGCCTCGACGATGGCATCCTCGGCGCTCATTCCCGCGCGCTGCCGGGCCAGGGCGAAGTCGATCATCATGATACCGTTCTTCTTCACCAGCCCCACCAGCAGGATGATGCCGACGAAACTGAAGATATTGAGTTCGTCGTTGGCCAGTAGCAGCACCAGCAACGCGCCGAATCCCGCCAGCGGCAGCGCGGTGAGAATGGTCAGCGGATGGCCAAGATGCTCGTACAGTACTGCCAGCACCATGTAGATGATCACGACGGTGAACAGTAGAAGCAAAGGCAGCTGGACCGTCGATTCCTGGAACTTCTGCGCGGCGCCGGTGAATTCCAGCGCCACCTCGGGCGGCACGACTTCGCTGGCGGCATCGTATGCCGCGGCCAGCGCGGCATCGAGCGAGGCGCCCGGCGCGAGATTGAAGGACAGCGTGACGGCCGGCTGCTGACCGTAATGGTAGACCGCGATCGGGCCCACGCCCGGATCGACCCGTGCCACGGCATCCAGCCGCGTGATCCCGCCTGCCGCCGTTCTCAGGGGCAGTTGACCGATGACCGCCGGGTCCAGCTGCGCTTCGGGCAGCGCCTTGACGCTCACCACGTACTGGTCGCTCGTGCCGTAGATTTCGCTGATGCGGCGCCCGCCCAGTGCGTCGTACAGCGTTTGCTGGACCTGCTGGGAAGTGATGCCGAGCCGGGCGGCTTCCAGCGGATCGAGCGTGACGCGCAATTCGGGATTGCGCAGTTCGAGATTGCTGTCGACGTCCTCGATCTGGGGCAGCGCTTCAAGCCGCTTCTCGACCTCGGCCGACGCCGTTTTCAGTGCCTCGAAATCGCCCGAAATGAGCGTCAGCTGGTAATCGCTGCTGGAGGCCAGCGCGCCGACGTTGATCGAAGCCGGGTTCTGGAAGGTGGCGTTGACGCCGCTGACCTTGCGCGTGATCGCGCGCAGTTCGTCGATCACCTCGTCTGCGCTCTTGCGCGTCCCGCGCGGGGTCAGACGTATCACCAGGCGCCCGATGTTGCCGCCGGTCACCCCGCCGCCGCCCTGGCCGGCGCTCGACATCAGGCCTTCGACCGCCGGGTGCTTCTGCACAAGGGCGGCGAGTGCCTCCTGGCGCTTGCTCAGTTCGTCGAACGGAATGCCTTCCGGATACTGCACGCTGGCGAAGATCATCCCGGAGTCGACGCGCGGAATGAATCCCTGCTTGACGTGGCCCGCCAGCCACAGCATGGCGGCGAGCACGACCACCGAGAACAGCAGCATGCCACCGCGGTGGCGCATCGACGCGCGCAGGGTGTCGCCGTAAAAATCCCGGAAGCGGTTGAAGCCCGCATCGAACAGGCGCGACAGGCGATTGTCGAGCGGTTCGTTGACCAGCCCGCGCGCGCACAGCATCGGTGTGAGCGTCAGCGCCACCACGCCGGAGAGCAGCACGGCAATGCCGATGCTCACCGCGAATTCCTGGAACAGCCGCCCGATCATGCCGCCCATGAAGAGAATGGGCAGAAAGACGGCTGCGAGCGAGATGGTCATCGACAGCACGGTGAAGCCGATCTCCTGCGCCCCGTCGAGCGCGGCCTGCATGCGCGACTTGCCCATTTCCAGGTGGCGCGCGATGTTCTCGATGACCACCACCGCGTCGTCGACCACGAAACCGATCGCCAGCGTGATCGCCATCAGGCTCAGGTTGTTGAGGCTGTAGCCTAGCAGATGCATGAAGGCGAAGGTGCCCAGCAGCGAACTGGGCAGCACCAGCGCGGCGATCAGCGTGGCGCGGACATTGTGCAGGAAGGCGAAGATGACG
>NZ_MEGP01000022.1:0-61620 GCF_001725555.1 Thiobacillus sp. SCN 63-57
CCTCTACGCCGTCAACTTCGGCGGCGGCCAGGTCGACATCACCAGCGGCAAATTCGTCTTCTCCGCCGCCGAGGCCTACATGATCGAGGACGGCAAGATCACCTACCCGGTGAAGGGCGCGACGCTGATCGGCAACGGCCCCGACGCGCTGACGCGCGTCTCCATGATCGGCAACGACATGGAGATGGATTCCGGCGTCGGCACCTGCGGCAAGGAAGGGCAGAGCGTGCCGGTGGGCGTGGGGCAGCCGACGCTGCGGATCGATGGGTTGACGGTGGGCGGGACGGCATAACTTTCCCAGTTATGTCGCTTGCTACTATTGCTCGACGACTCTCGAGATTAAGCGCGAATAACCCTGAGAAGGCTGGGCTGCTCACATATCCAATTGGAGCGCTTTATTGTGCTCATGAAGCGCAGCGATGCGGCTTTACAGATCGGATTCAACATCCTAATCGGTGGCGTGCCGAGCTCGATGCGGCACTTTCAGCGGCGCAAGATATAGCGAAGTCACGTAGCCCTTCAAAATCAACATGGACATCTATTGTTCACTTCAATAGTGCTCTAATGCGAATTGACGTTGGCTTTGAACGGCTGATAAAACACATTACAGGCAGCAAGTCTTGCCGGATTGATGTTTTGATTCCTCTGGCTAGGAGACACAGCGTTTCGTCCACCACTCTTCAGCAATGGAGGCGGATCCGGAAATATGAAGTCAATTCGCTCAAACATAGCAGCCCAGACGCGCTCACCAAGGAAAGAATAAGGTTTCCGGAAATGGTCAGGGCTCTTGATGCCCTTGTGAGTTTGCTGGAATCTACGTTGTAAGAATTTATGGTCAGTCATTACCTGCTTGGTTTTGACTTTCCTCCCCTCACAGCCCCGCCGAAAATCGAGCCCGCCGGGCGGATCAGGGGCGAAGGTGTTTGAGTCCCGCCCGCAACAAACCAAATTAAAAACAGCAAGGCGGGGCGAGTTCTTCGCCGCCCGTCCGGCGGGCTCGATTTTCGGGGTTTCGGGGATGTCGGGGTCGCCTTCTTTTGGTTACTTTTCTTGGCGAGACAAGAAAAGGGACTAGCTGCCGGGCTACCCCCGGCCAACGGTCATCGGTTAAGTGAAATCCATCACTACTATTGACTGCCCTTCGACAGGCTCAGGGCGAACGGTGCTGAGGAAGGTGGGGCATGCTTCGGCAAACCTGGCGCGACCGGCGCAGTGCATGGTCGATCTCTCAGGCCAGTGTCTCCAGCGGCCTCGGCTCCCCGATCAAATACCCCTGCACGCAATCCACCCCCATCTCCGCCAGCTTCGCCAACGCCTCCTCGTTCTCGACAAATCCCGCCACCGTCCTGATCCCGAGGAAGCTGCCTGTTTCAAGAATCGAGCGCACCAAGGCCTCGTCGATCATGCTGGTGCCGATTTCGCGCACCAGCGCACGGTCGATCTTCAGGTAATCCAGCTTCATGCTCTTCAGGCTGGTGTAGGAGCTGTTGCCGGCGCCAAACTCGTCGAGGGTGAAGCGGCAGCCGTGGCGCTGCAACTGGCGCATGAACAGCTGGGTCTGGGCGTGGCCTTCGACGGCGTCGGCTTCGCTGATCTCGAAGATGAGCTTGTCGCCGGGGAGGTCACCGCGCGTCAGTTCGGCCTGCAGGTATTTCAGGAACAGCGGATTGGTGACCGATTGTCCGGACAGGTTGATCGACAGGCCGCCGATCCGGGCGAGCGTGTCGCTGTGCGCACGCATCCACTGCAGGACGTGACGCACCACCCAGCGGTCGATTTCGGTGATGCGTTGCAGGCGCTCGGCCACGGCAATCAGGTCGCGCGTGGCGATGTTGCGTTCGCCTTCCGCGGTGGGATGCAGCAGGACTTCGTAATACAGCGGGGTCCGCGCGGCATCGGCCGCGGCGGCCACCGGCTGGCAGTTGAGGCTGAGCTGGTTGCTGGCGAGGATGGCGGTCAGCTCATGAGCCCATTCGGCCAGCGCCAGCACGCCGCTCTCGTCAGCTTCGCTGTCGTACTGGACGACGGATACATCCGATTCGCGCGCGCGCGCGCAGGCGGCATTGGCGTTGTCGTAGTAGATCTCGGGGGTGATGCAGTCGCGCGCCCAGGCCAGGCCGGCCGCAGGCTGTACGCGGTAGCGGGTGCCGTTGATTTCCTGGGGATGGGCGGTCAGGGCGTGCAGCAGGGCTTCGGTTTGCGCCTGGGCCGAAGCCTGGCCGGCTGCCTCGATCCAGAATGCGATGCCGGATTCGCCGGAGCGTGCAAGCAGTGCATTGGGCGGCAACAGCGTGGGCATCATCCGGGCGTAATCGCGCAGGATGGGCGTGCGGATCTCGACGCCGGCGGTTTCGCCCGTGGGTTTGCTGATGTCGAACTGGATCACGCCGATGGCGTAGCCGCTGTCGGCCGCCTGGCTGCGCAGCCAGTTGCGGCGGATGGAGCGGAAGAAGCTCTTCCGATTGGCGAGTCCGGTGGCGGGATCGTGGGATGCTTGCCACAGCAGGTCGCGCTGCATTTTCTGGATCATCGCGCTGTAGGAACGATCCATCAGCGGCAGCTCCAGGTCCTCGGTCCATTGTGCCTCGCCGTCTTCCAGCGACTGCAGCAGATCCTGGCGCTTGAGGTCGAGTTTCTTGATGCCGCGGTAATTGGCGAAGACGTACACCGGCGGCTGGTCGCCGATCCAGATCAGGTTGAGCGGGGCGTCGAGCGACTTGAACTGCAGCCAGTCGCCGACGCGCAGGCGTTCGGCCAGGTTGTCCTGCGCCTCGGAGAGCGGCTCGCTGGCCGCGTCGTCAAGACGGGCGGCGACCGAGGTGCGCTGATGTTGCGATTTGCCTTCGTCGAACAGCGCGGTGGCAAGCTGGTCGACGATGCGGTCCTGCGCGAATTTGTCGGCGCATACCTGGGTCAGGGCCTGGTCGATTTGCTGCAGCAGGGCCTGGATCTGGGCGGTCGTGGGCGGCTCGGTCTGGTCCGTATCCAGCCAGGTGCACAACTGCTGCAACACCTGCCAGGCCTCGCGTGCTTCGTCGCTGTCGACGCCGTGGCGCATCTCGGCGATCAGCAGCACATTGCGCCAGCCGCCGTTCAGCAGTTCGATGACGGCATTCGGCACCGCCCGCTCGTTCTCCAATCGCTTCAGCAGATCGCGCAGGATGCGCTGCTTGACAACCTCGGCGCGCTGGCGGCCCTCGCACATTTCCTGCAGGCGGAACACGCGCGCGGCACGCTCGTGCAGCAGCGGCTTGACCACGCGTTCCAGCTGGGTGCGCGCTTCCTCGAACACCCCCGGATTCTTGTCGGCCTCGGCGTTGATGCGATCGGTCCAACGGCTCATCAGCCGTAGCAGACGCGCATCCGTGATCTTGCCGTCGTCGCCGGCCACCATGCTGATGCGGTCGAGGGTGTTCAGTACCTTGTGTGCGGGGTGGGCAGGCGAGGCGAGGAATTCCGGATCGGCCATCGCCAGCTTGATGAGGCTGGTTTCCAGTTGCTGGAAAAACGGCCGCATGCCTTCGCTGACCGATTTCTCGGCATGCATGGTGTCGAACAGTGCGCCGAACATGTCGACCGAACGCTGCATTTCATGGGTGACGGCCGGCGGCAAGGCACCGGCGGCGGCCAGACGCTGCAGCACCGGGGAGTGGGCGATGCCGGATGTGCCGGGCATCATGGTCTGGCCGGCTGCGCCGCCGCCAGCGCCCGCAGCAGCCGGCATTCCCTGGGGTTGCGGGGCATAACCCGGCATGGCGCCGCCTGCGGCGGGGGCGCCCGTTGCGCCCGTAGCAGGGGCGGCGGGCTGGCCGCGGAAAAAGTCCAGCAGCGAGCCGGCCAGGCGGTTGAGCGTGCCGCGCGGCTGGGCGGGAGGCGACGATGCCTGACCCTCAGGCTGCGCCGGGGGCGATGCGTCGTCGCTAGTCGGGGCGGCGGCATGCTGTGGCGACACGGCAGGTTTATGGCGCTCGACCTCGGCCTGCGAAACGGGCAACAGGGCCAGCAGTTCGGCATACAACGGCGCCAGCAGTTCGGTCAGCACATCGCGCAGCGTGGCGTAGGCGACCTGGCGCGCCTTGGCCAGCACCGGCACGTCTTGCAATGCGCCACGATAGGCATGGCCGATGACCGCCGGACCGAAGGGGTTGTTGTTGTGATCGCAGGCGAAACCGAACAGTTGGCCGATGCGGGGCTCGATGTCCGAAAGCTGTTCGCGGAATTGTTCTTCCAGCTTGTTGGCCTCGCTCGAAGTGGCAAGCCAGTCTTCGAAATCCAGTTCGTCGACCAGCGCCAATCCGCCGTCCGTCGAGTCGCGGGTGGCCTGGGTCTGGACCGGCCGCGCCTGTTTGAGCGCATCGAGTACGCCTTGCACAAATCGGGTCTGCACGGCCGGGCCGTGATTGGCGAATTCATGCACGGCGCTCAGCAGGCCGCTGTGTTCGGCAATGCCGGATGCCTGCACGGCTGCGGCGCTCAGTTTGTCGCCCAGTACACGCATGATCTGGTCGTGCACCTGGAACAGGGTCTCGCTCAGCAGGGTGGTACTGGCTTCGCGCAAATGGGGATGGGCAGCGGAGGTCGGCAGGGCGGCCAGTTTTTGCCGGTGTCCCGCCATGCGCAGCCTTTGCAGCGCACGCAGCGCATCGACGGGTTGCCGGGCGAACGCCACCCCGACCCCGAGCGGACTCAGACGCTTGAGCTGCGCAGGCACCCGGAAGGTCTGGGCCGCACTGAGCGACACAGGGGTGAAGACGATTTCCACCGCAGCATCGGCGCGCTTGGCCAAAGCGGTGATCGCCGCTTCCGGGTTGGTGAACTTGAGAAACAGGCCGCCCTGGCAGAAATCGCGAATCTCGCAGGCGATTTCCGTGTATCCCGGTTGCGTGATAATGGCGGCCTGTGAAACTTGGAAGCGCCGGTCGCGCCGCAATTCCTGGCCGGTATGTTGGTTATCTGTCGCGTTAGCCATCGTTTCCACACTTTCCCTTGATTTTTCCCCACCTGCTCAATACAACGGCCCGGTCGTGCTGTCCAGCTCAGGGCGACGCCGGCCGGGTTGGAAGTCACTTGGCGGACTCCGCCTGATTTTGGTAGACTCCCATGCATGAATTGTGCCGCAAAGTTCTTTTTTAGCCGCTTTTATCCCACGCCGCAGGCGGTCGGGAGGCGCTGAGACGAGCAGCAACGCCTTGACGAAACCGCCAGCCCGCTGGCGGTTTTTTTGTTTAAGCCGCCGCGATCGAAGCACACCAACCGGAGCCTGAACATGTCTGCCACCCGAACCGACGATACCCGCATCGAGCAAAGCGGCGAACTGCTCGCCCCGATGCAGGTCATGCGCGAACTGCGCGCCAACGAAACCGTACTGGCCCATGTGGCCCATGCGCGCAGCGCTATCCACGACGTGCTGCGCGGGGCGGACGACCGCATGTTCATCGTCGTCGGCCCCTGTTCCATCCACGATCCGGCCGCTGCGCTCGATTATGCGCGCAAGCTGAAGCCGCTGGCCGACGAATTGGCGCACGAGCTCATCATCGTGATGCGCGTGTACTTCGAAAAGCCGCGTACCACCGTGGGCTGGAAAGGGCTGATCAACGATCCTCACCTGGACGAGAGTTTCGACATCAACGAAGGCCTGCGCCTGGCGCGGAAACTGCTGCTGGAAGTCAACGAAATCGGCCTGCCGTGCGCGACCGAATTCCTCGACCTGATTTCGCCGCAGTACATCGCCGATCTGGTGAGCTGGGGCGCCATCGGCGCGCGCACCACCGAATCGCAGTCGCATCGCCAGTTGGCGTCCGGCCTGTCGTGTCCGGTCGGCTTCAAGAACGGCACCGACGGCAGCCTGCGCATTGCGGTCGATGCGATCAAGGCGGCGGCAGCACGCCACCATTTCATTTCCATCACCAAGTCGGGTCATGTTGGCGTGTTCAGCACCTCGGGCAACGAGGATACGCACGTGATCCTGCGCGGCGGCAAGACGCCCAATTACGATGCGGCCAGCGTCCATCTGGCGTGCGGCGAGCTGGCGTCGGCGGGCTTGCGCCAGCAGTTGATGATCGATTTCTCGCATGCCAATTCGAGCAAGCAGTTCCAGCGCCAGATGGACGTCGGGGCCGACGTGGCAGCGCAGGTGGCGGGCGGAGACACTCGCATCATCGGCGCGATGATCGAAAGCCACTTGAACGCGGGGCGTCAGGATATGGTCGCCGGCCAGCCGCTGGAATACGCCAAGTCGATCACCGACGCCTGCATCGGCTGGGACGACACCGTTCCGCTGCTGCGGCTGCTGGCCGACGCGGTGAAAAAACGCCGCCTGACCGTGCCGGCGGATGAGGAATAGGCGCGCTTCGGGTTAAAATGCACGCGGCGGGCCTCCCCGCATGGCTAAGTTGTGAATCGGGTCAGGTCCGGAAGGAAGCAGCCACAGCGACCGATGCCAGTGCCGGGGTTCTGGCTCGCCACTTTGAATTCCGTAAGGTGTAAGGGGTGAGGAGTCAGGCGTGAAGATTGCGAAGAACCTTCCTCTCACGCCTCACCCCTTTCTCCTCACGCACCTCTCAATATGACCGACCTTTTCGGCGATTCCGATACCCCCACCGTTGCGCTGGCGCGCAAGTGGCGGCCGCGCGCGTTTGCCGACCTCAAGGGCCAGGAACACGTCGTGCAGGCCCTGTCGAATGCGCTGACGCAAGGCCGGCTGCATCATGCCTACCTGCTGACCGGCACGCGCGGGGTCGGCAAGACCACGCTGGCACGCATCCTCGCCAAATGTCTCAACTGCGAAACGGGCGTCACGGCCACGCCGTGCGGCGTGTGCTCGGCCTGTACGCAGATCGATGCCGGACGCTTCGTCGACCTGCTGGAACTCGATGCGGCGTCGAACACCGGCGTCGACAACATGCGCGAGGTGCTCGACAACGCGCAGTACGCGCCGACGGTGGGGCGCTACAAGGTCTACATCATCGACGAAGTGCACATGCTGTCGAAGCCGGCGTTCAATTCCATGCTGAAGACGCTGGAAGAGCCGCCCGCGCATGTGAAATTCATCCTTGCCACCACCGACCCGCAGAAGATTCCGGTGACGGTATTGAGCCGCTGCCTGCAGTTCAATCTGAAGCCGATGCCGCCCGCGCTGGTGGCGCAGCATCTGGGCGAGGTGCTGGAACAGGAGCAGGTGGCCTGCGAACCGGCTGCGCTGAACCTGCTGGCGCGTGCCGCCGCCGGCAGCATGCGCGATGCCTTGTCGCTCACCGACCAGGCGATCGCCTACGGCGGCGGCAAGGTCGAAGCGGCCGCGGTCGAAGCCATGCTCGGTACGGTGCGGCGCGACTACCTGTTCGACCTGCTGGACGCGCTGGCGGCGCGCAACGGCGATGCGCTGCTGGATCAGGCGCGGCAGCTGGCCGAGCGCGGGATCGCCTTCGACGCCACCTTGCAGGATCTCGGCAATCTGTTGACCCAGTTGGCGTTGCTGCTGCACGCGCCGGGCACGGTGGAAAGCAGTATGGATGCCGAGCGCATGCAGACGTGTGCCGCACAGCTGGACGCCGAAACCGTGCAGCTGTATTACCAGATTGCGTTGAATGGTCGACGCGATCTGCCGTATGCGCCGGACGAGTTTTCCGGATTCTGCATGACGCTGCTGCGCATGCTGGCCTTTGCCCCGGGTTCACGCGATTCCGTACGTGCTGATGTGCATCGTGGGTCGACGCCGGTCAGAACGGCTGCGGCGGAGCGCGTCGTGCCCGCTATGCGTGCCGAGTCTGCGACGCGGGCCGAACCGCCGATGCCCGCCGCCAGACGGGAAGCCGTGCCCGGCGCACCCCCTGCGCCCGCACCGACTGTTGAGCCGATTGTCGACGCTGCACCGCGCGCAACGGTTCCGGTGGTTGCGCCGGTTGAACCGGATGCGCTATCCGCACCCGTATTGACAGCCCGTGAGCCCGAGCCGGGCGATGCCTGGGACTGGCTCGCCGTCGTGGCCGAACTGCGGCTGGGCGGCATGGCCAAGATGCTGGCCGACCACTGTGAATTGGTGGCGCAGAATGGCCATGCGGTGACCTTGCGCGTGGGCGAGTCGCATAAGCATCTGCTCGATCGCACCTATCAGGACAAGCTGGTTTCGGCGTTGAAAGACAAATATGGCGCGGCGCTTCAGATCACATTCGAGATCGGCGCCGCGGCCGAGCAGACCCCGCAGCAGGTGCGTACGCGCATCAAGGAAGCCCGCCAGGCCGAGGCCGTGGCGGCCATCGAATCGGATCCATTCGTGCGCGAACTGGTCGACCAGTTTGGCGGCCAGATCGATGCATCCACCATACAGCCGCTAGTGCCCTGAGCCGGGAATATGTCGAATGGAAATGTCGAGAATCTTCCGCATGCGACGTTGCAAATCCTCGCCAGGTGTCCAACCTGGCTGTGGTTTGCGCCTGGCCTGCGAAAGATTTCGACATTTCCATCGGTCCGGCCAGTGTGCTATGCGAA
Organism: Thiobacillus sp. SCN 63-57; assembly: GCF_001725555.1. Lineage (NCBI taxonomy): Bacteria > Pseudomonadati > Pseudomonadota > Betaproteobacteria > Nitrosomonadales > Thiobacillaceae > Thiobacillus > Thiobacillus sp. SCN 63-57. The sequence goes on from NZ_MEGP01000022.1 coordinate 8,488, forward strand.
CACTCGATCAACATATTCCCGACTCAGGGCACTAGGAGAATCAACATGATGAAGGGCGGCATCGGCAACATGATGAAGCAGGTCCAGCAGGTGCAGGAAAACATGGCCAAGATGCAGGCCAAGCTGGCCGAAATCGAAATCGAGGGGCAGAGCGGCGCCGGCATGGTCAAGGTGACGATGACCTGCAAATACGACGTGCGCCGCGTCACCATCGATCCCAGCCTGATGGGCGACGACAAGGAAATGCTGGAAGACCTGGTGGCCGCGGCAGTGAACGACGCGGTGCGCAAGGTCGAATCCACGGTACAGGAAAAAATGGGCAGCGTGACCGCCGGCCTGCCGATCCCGCCGGGGATGAAGCTGCCTTTTTGATCGGATAGAAACAACGAGATGCAACCGGCCGCGCTGGAAAACCTGATCATTGCCCTGCGCGTGCTGCCCGGCGTCGGCCCCAAATCGGCGGCACGCATGGCCTACCATCTGCTGCAACGCGATCGGCGCGGCGCCGAGGCGCTGGCCGGCGCGCTCAATCATGCGCTGACGCATCTGCATCATTGCCGGCTGTGCAACAACTTTTCCGAGGCGGAAGTGTGCGAGGTCTGCGCCAGCCCGAACCGCGACAAGCGGCAGCTGGCCGTGGTTGAGATGCCGGCCGATTTCAACATGATGGAAGCCACGCAAAGCTACGGTGGCCTGTATTTCGTGCTGATGGGCCGGCTGTCGCCGCTCGATGGCATCGGCCCGCGCGAGATTCATCTCGACCGCCTGATCAGCCGTGCGCTCGACGGCGTGGTCGAGGAAGTGATCCTGGCGACCAACTTCACCCCGGAGGGAGAGGCCACCGCGCACACCATCGGCGAATTGCTGAAGGCGCGCGGTTTGAAAGTGAGCCGGCTGGCGCGCGGCGTGCCGGTCGGCGGCGAGCTGGAGTACGTCGACAGCGGCACGCTGGCGCAGGCCGTCCGCGATCGGCGAACCGTTTGAGATAGCGCGACCGTCGCGTCGTCTGACCGCGCCTACCCCAGAGCACTGGCGACGAGGTTGATCGTCAGCGCCAGCACCAGCAGATTGAAGCTGAACGACACCAGGCCGTGCACCAGCACCAGCCGGCGCATCTCTGTCGTGGTGATCGCGACGTCGGCCACTTGCGAGGTCATGCCGATGACCGCTGCGAAGTACCCAAAATCGGCGTAGCCGGGCGCCGCACCGGGAAACGCCAGCCCGCCTGTGTCCTTGCCCGCATGCGAGCGGTAGTAGTGGCGCGCGTAACGCAGCGCGAACAGGGTCTGGATCAAGAGCCAGGTCGATGCCAGCGTGCCGAGCGCGAGGACGATGTGCAGTCCGCGCACCATGCCCGTCGAGGTCTTGGCCGCATCGGTGACCAGCAGCACGCCGATCAGGCTGATCCACGACGCCGCGACCAGCGCGATATACAGGGCGGTGGCACCAGGGTCTTCGCTGGTGGCGCGCAGCCGAGTGTGGGCGGTGTCGAGCCGTCCCACGCCCCACCACACCAGCAGCAGATACGCCAGACTGCCGGCCAGCCAGCCGGTCAGCAGCCGCGTTTCCCATACGTCGGCATACGTTGATGCCGCACCCAGAACGCCGAGTGTCAGCGCAAGCGACAACCGGTGCCATGCGCGCAGGCGGGCTACGGGGTGAAGCTCACGGTGCGGATAGGGCAGCAGAAATTTCATGATCGGGTATGACGTGAATGCAGAAAACCGCGCAAGGCCAGCAGGACGGCCACCAGGCCGAGCATAACCCAGTGCTCGACCCGATGCAGCACGGCCAGATGGCTGCTCAACAGGGCGCCGAACACGTAGCCGGCACCCCCTACCAGAGGCGCCCACAGTGTGGCGGACGCAAGGTTGAGCCAGAAAAAGCGCCAGCGTGCCACGTCGCTGAGTCCGACGGCGACGGGTAGGGCGATACGCAACCCCCACATGAATCGCATCACCAGAATGGTGCCGGCCGGGTGTCGCTGGATGAGATCGAGCGCCTGTTCGACCTTGCCGCGCCAGACTGGACGACGCGTCAGCAGCGCTTGCCCGTGGCGGCGCCCGAGCCAGAAAAAGAATTGATCACCCGTCATCGCGCCCACCCCCGCAACGACAGTCAACACGGGAAAATCGAGATAGCCGCGATGTGCCGCATAACCCGCCAGCAGCAGCACGGATTCGCCTTCGAACAGGGCGCCGAGGAATACGGCGGCATAGCCATACTGTGCGATGAGGGCGGCAATATCCATGTACGGATTGTAGAGCGCGCCACGCGGGACAGGATGACGGGTGGAATGCTCGAATGGCATGCGTGCACCCGCTTGATGCCCGTTCTCGTGGATAATTCGGGGTGCACGCGCCCCGAGGCGCCCTGTTAGAACGGAGAAGACAAGATGGAACTCAATGCCCTGACGGCACTTTCGCCACTGGATGGCCGCTATGGCTCGAAAACTGCGCCGTTGCGCGATTTCTTCAGCGAATACGCCCTGATCAAATACCGTGTCATCGTCGAGATCGAATGGCTGAAGGCGCTGGCGGCCGAGCCCGCCATCGTCGAAGTGCCGGCGTTTTCCGACCAGGCCATTGCGTTGCTCGACGGCATCGCCGACACGTTTTCCGTGGCTGACGCCGAGCGCGTCAAGGCGATCGAGGCCACCACCAATCACGACGTCAAGGCAGTGGAGTATTTCCTCAAAGAGAAGACCCGGGCCAGCGCCGAAATCGCCGCGGTATCCGAGTTCATCCACTTCGCCTGCACGTCGGAAGACATCAACAACCTGTCGCATGCCCTGATGCTCAAAGGCGCGCGCGATGGCGTGCTGCAGCCGGCCCTGGAAAAAGTCATCGCGCGCCTGACCGAACTGGCGCACGAACTGGCCGATCTGCCGATGCTGTCGCGTACCCACGGCCAGCCGGCGTCGCCCACCACGGTCGGCAAGGAGCTTGCCAACGTCGTCTATCGCCTGCGCCGCGCCTGGGACGTCATCGGCGCGACCGAACTGCTGGGCAAGATCAATGGCGCGGTCGGTAATTACAATGCGCACCTGTCCGCCTATCCCGAACTCGATTGGGAAAACTTCGCCCGCGAATTCGTGATGTGCCTGGGGCTCACCTTCAACCCCTACACCACCCAGATCGAGCCGCACGACGCCATGGCCGAACTGTACGACGCCATTGCGCGCACCAACACCATCCTCATCGATCTCAACCGCGACATCTGGGGCTATATCTCGGTGGGTTACTTCAAGCAGAAAGTGAAGGCGGGCGAGGTGGGCTCGTCCACCATGCCGCACAAGGTCAACCCTATCGACTTCGAAAACAGCGAAGGCAACCTGGGGCTGGCCAATGCAGTGCTGCGCCACCTCGCAGAAAAACTGCCGGTCTCGCGCTGGCAGCGCGACCTCACCGATTCGACCGTGTTGCGCAACATGGGCGTCGGCTTCGGCTACAGCCTGCTGGCCTACGAATCCTGCCTGCGTGGACTGTCCAAATTGGAGGCCAATCCGGCCGCGCTCGCGGCCGATCTCGACGCCAACTGGGAAGTGCTGGCTGAACCGATCCAGACCGTGATGCGCCGCTATGGCGTGGCCAATCCCTATGAGCAGTTGAAGGAACTGACCCGCGGCAAGGCCGGCATGACGCGTGAGACGCTGCATGCCTTCATCGACGGGCTGACGATTCCTGAGGCCGAGAAGACCCGCTTGAAATCGATGACGCCGGCGTCATATAACGGGTTGGCGGCCGAGCTGGCCAGACAGATTTAGGCTCGGCTGATCCTCGTCACGGATTCACGCGGAGGTTCCATGTCCGAACATGCTCTCGACGTCGGCCTCGCCGACTTTTCGCAACGCGTCCTCGAAGAATCGAAGCATCGCCCGGTGGTGGTCGATTTCTGGGCACCCTGGTGCGGCCCGTGCAAGCAGCTGAAGCCCATCCTGGAAAAACTCGCGGCCGAATANNGTCAAGGCCTTCGTCGATGGCGAACCGGTCGACGAGTTTTCCGGTGCGTTGCCTGAAGGCGAGGTACGGGCCTTTCTCGACCGGCTCGTTCCCGGCCCGGCGGACGAACTGCGTCGCCAGGCGGCTGACGCCCGCCGGGCGGGCGATGCACCCGGCGCGCTGCAATTGCTGGCCGATGCCTCGAGAATCGATCCCGCCCATCTCGGTGTCCGGCTCGACGCAGCGGAAATCATGCTCGACCTGAACGAGGCCGAGGAGGCCCGTCGCCTGATCGGAAGCGTGCCGGATGACGCCGATCCGCGCGTGCCAGCCTTGAAGGCGCGCCTGCAATTCATGGGTGTGGCCGGCGAAGACGAAGCAGCCTTGCGCTCGCGGGTGGCAGCGAACGAAAATGATCTGGAGGCGCGGCTACGGCTTGCCAACCTGCTGGTTGCGGCCGGACAGTACGAAGCGGGGATGGATCAGCTGCTGGAAATCGTCCGTCGTGATCGCGGCTTCGAGGACGATGTCGGCCGCAAGACCTTGCTGTCGGTCTTCAACTTGCTGGGCGGCGACGAACTGGTGAGTCGTTACCGGCGCCTGCTGGCCAGCGCGCTGAACTGACAGTTCCCTGTTTGCGCGGGCGTGGAGGCCGGCAAGTGCGTTATTCCCCCGCGTAAACCGATGCCGCCGCGAGTTCGGCATCACTCAGGCCCGCTACCGCTTTCGCCATGGCAGCCGGTTGTGCGCCTTGGGCCTTGCCGGCGCGATAGTCCAGCAGTTTCTGATACATCGCGGCGCGTGTCATGCCTTTGAGCACGGGGTTCGTCGCGACGCCCTGCCCGAGGTCACCATGGCAGCTCGCACACTTTGCCATGTAGACGTCGAGTCCGTAAGGCCGGGTATCGTGCGGTAGCGCTGCCAGGATATCGGCAGGTCCCGGGGCGGTCGACACGGGAGCGGCGGCACGTTCAGTGCCGGAGGGCGCGTCCTTGCCGCAGGCGACAAGTGCGGTGGACAGGAAGAGGCTGGCGGCAAGCGAGGCTGGTTTCATCATGGCGTCAAGAAATCGATAAGGGACAGAGGTGCCGGCCAGGCACAGGCGGCGGTGGTTATGGTGGATCAATCGATGGCCTGGTAGCGAACCGCGACGATGTCGACTTCGCGCCGTCCTTCGGGCGTCTGGACGCTGACGGTGTCGCCTTCGCGCGCTTTCAGGAGTGCGCGCGCCATCGGCGAGATCCAGGCGATGCGACCCCGCCCGACATCGGCTTCGTCGATGCCGACGATGGCGAAGGTGGATTCGCTGCCGTCTTCATCCGCGATCGTGACGGTGGCGCCGAAGAACACCTGGTCGGTGTCCTCGCGGGTGGCCGGGTCGACGACATCGGCGTGCTCCAGACGCTTGGATAAAAAACGGATGCGTCGATCGACTTCGCGCAGACGCTTCTTACCGTAGATGTAGTCGCCGTTCTCGGAGCGGTCGCCGTTGCTGGCCGCCCACGAGATGGTTTCCACCAGTTTGGGGCGTTCGACTTTCCATAGCTGGTTGAATTCGGCATCGAGCTGCGCGTAGCCCGCGGGCGTCATGTAGTTCTTCGACCCGGCGGGAAGCGCAGGCGCATCGATCTCGTCCTCATCCGCATCCGGTGCGTCGGTTTCCTTGACGAATGCCTTGTTCATTTTGGGTCAAGCATCCTGTGGGCGGGCGCCTTGTTCATCGGCCGAACAGATGGACGAGCAGCGAGAGTGCCAGCGACATGAGAATGACACTGGCGAAGGGGAAGTAGAATACGCCTCGTTTATGCCGGATCTGAACGTCGCCGGGCAGCCTGCCCAGGCCCAGCCGATTGAGCCAGGGTGTGAGCAGACCCAACACCAACAACGCCAGAACGAGTGTGACCAGCCATTTCATCATGAGGGGATTCTAGCCGATGGACGCAAGCCTGCCGCAATTCGAACGCACACGGATTCTGCTCGATGCCGGCGAGCAGGCGCGACTTGCGCAGGCGCACGTGCTGGTGGCAGGCCTGGGTGGCGTCGGTTCGTATTGCGCCGAGGCGCTGGCGCGCGCCGGGGTGGGGCGGTTGACGCTGATCGACCACGATGTGGTCGCCGTGTCGAACATCAACCGCCAACTGCCTGCCTTGCTGTCCACCGTAGGGCAGCCGAAAGCCGAATTGATGGCAGCGCGTATCCGCGACATCAACCCGACGTGCGAACTGACCGTGATTCGCGAATTCCTCATCCCTGAAACCGTGGCCGATATGGTGCCTGCCGACGTCGATTTCGTTATCGATTGCATCGATTCGCTCAATTGCAAGGTTGCGCTGGTTGCCAGCAGCGTCGAGCGCGGCCTCAAGGTTGCTTCCAGCATGGGAGCCGGCAACAAGCTCGATCCCACCCGGATAAAAATTGCCGACATTTCGAAAACCAGCATGTGCCCGCTCGCCTCGGTGATGCGCAAGCGGCTCAGGAAACGCGGCATTCCAAAAGGCGTGCTCACCGTGTTTTCCGACGAGGCGGGGCGGCCGCCCTTGCCACCGCAGCCGGTCGAGGGCCGCGGCCGCGACCGTGCGGTCAACGGCACTATCAGCTACATGCCGCCGTTGTTCGGACTGATGCTGGCTGGCGCGGTGGTGCAGTGCTTGATCGAATCCTGATGTGGCTGTAGCCGCCCGGTTGCACGGCCTTATTGCTGCGTCGCGTTGTCGATCTGCTTGCGTTGCGCATCGGCGGCGTCCATGACCTGAGCTTCCACGGCCTGGGCTTTTCTGACGGACTGGATCTGTGTGTCGAAGACCGGGTTGGGCTTGTCTTCGGTTTTGGGTTGTGGAGGCGGCGCTGGATTGCAGGCGGACAGGAGCAGTACAAGCGGGATCAGGTGTCCTTTCATTTCGCATCCTCCAATAATCCGGTGGGTAGACCGTCGATGCTGATCTGGTTTTTTTCGCGCCAGTAATCGAGCAGGCCGACCGGTCCTTTTTTCTCGGCCCAGCGCGCCAGGGTGTCGCGTTCACCCGCATAGGTGTAGCGCGGCACGGCGTAACCGCACGAGGTCTGCACCGATTCGACGTCGAGCACGATGATCTGGCGTTCGCCGGGAAGAGCAGGGAAATGGCGGCGGATTTCGCCCCACTCCGGATCCTGCCGGCGCACGGCGCGGCCGCGTCCGTACAGGCGCAGGATCAATGGATCGGCATCGAAGCTGCACCACATCAGTGTCATGCGGCCATCGTGGGCCAGGTGGGCCGCGGTTTCATTGCCGCTGCCGGTGAGGTCGAGGTAGGCGACGCGGGCGTCGGACAATACGCGCAGGCTGTCCATGCCCTTGGGCGACAGGTTGAGACGGCTCGTGGCGGTGCCGGTGGCAGTAAAAAACATCTGCTGCGCGGCGATGAAGGCGCGGTGTTTTTCTTCGAGGGCGGGATAGAAGCGCGCCATCAGTTGATCTGCCGCTTGAGGAATTCGGTGAGGATGCGCATGCGCGTCACGCTGTCGTTCATTTCCAGCAGATTCTGCTTGACGCTGAGCTTCAGCGGCAGCACTTCGGACAGCCGGTAGCTGACCCACACGGCATCGTCGAATGCATGCGGGGCCGGGAAGTGCGCGTGACCGTACTCGCTGATGATGTGGCGCAGGATTTCCACGGCCAGTTCGAGTTCGTGAGGGATCGCGCTGGCCGGTTCGGCACTGACTTCGTCAACCGTTCCGATCAGCAGTCCGCTGGGTTCGACCTGGGTATGGCGGATGACGAACCGTGTGTCGGCCTGGGTGTCGATGTGCAGGATGCCGGTTTCGGGCATGTCCCAATCGGTGATGCGGACTCGCGTGCCAATCGAATAGGGCACGGCGGGCGTGCCGGTCTCCTTGCCTTCCCGGATAGCGCAGATGCCGAACGGGCTGTCGTCGGCGATCGCCTGCTTCACCATGTCGATGTAGCGCTGTTCGAAAATCCGCAACGGCATCCGGCCGCCGGGAAACACCACGGTGTTCAGTGGAAACAGCGGCAGGCTGGTCAGTTTTGCGGCGGCGTTCACCGGCTGTCGCCCCAGCGTGCCATGAGTTCATGTTGGACGCCGAGTTGGTCGAGAATTCGCGCGACGACGAAATCGACGATGTCGGCGACCGACTGCGGCTGATGATAAAAGCCGGGATTGGCCGGCAGGATGACTGCGTTCATCCGCGACAGCGTCAGCATGTTCTCCAGGTGCAGGGTGGAAAACGGCGCTTCGCGAGGCACGAGGATGAGCTTACGCTGCTCTTTCAGCATCACGTCGGCGGCGCGTTCGATCAGGTTGTCGGACAAGCCGTGGGCGATGGCGGCGAGCGTGCCCATCGAACACGGGCAGACCACCATCGCATCGGCCGGATTGGATCCGGATGCGACCGGCGCATTCCAGTCCTCGCGCCCGAACACGCGCAGCTGGTCGTCGCGTGTGTTCAGGCCTTCCGACAACTGCCGTTCGAGATCGCTGGCGCGTGCAGGCAGCGCCACGCCGAGTTCCTGCTTGGCGACGATGTGCGCCGCCTGCGACACCAGCAGATAGACCTGCAGGTCGGCGGCCAGCAGACATTCGAGCAGACGCAGGCCGTAGGCCATGCCGGAGGCGCCGGAGAGCGCAAGGGTAACGGTATTCAGGGTAGGGTGCATGGCGCGGATTGTCGCCCGGATGCCGCCAATAATCCACTATGCGACAACGATTTGCACTCGATCGGTGCACGAAGTTGCCCGCAGGGCGGGGGGTGTCGGCTCTCGGACATCGTCCGCACAGCTCGGCTTATCCCTTGCGAGTGCCTGCCAGAATATCGGGTGACATGCCTGGTTCCGGTGTCGTGGTGGCAAGCATGCGCATTACGATCAGCCCGTTAACCGTGCCGAAAACCAGCGCAGCGGTGGCGAACACGGGCAGCAGCTTGATCAGCGCAGCGGCCGGCAACAACCAGATGCCCACCAGTGCGAGCTGTCCGCCGATGTGGCCGAATGCCGCCAGCACCGACAGGCTGACTGGACTGAAATGGCGGCTGGGCAGGTAACGCGCCAGCGCCAGCACCGACAGGCTGACGAGTGCGCCGGCGGCCGACAGCCAGAAACCGGGTGCGAACAGGCTGCCCAGCAGCAGGCCGCCGGCCAGGACGCGCAGACCCGACACCCAGGCGGCCGCACGCCAGCCGTATTGCAGCAGCACCAGCAGGATGACGATGTTGGCCAGTCCCGGTTTCACGCCGGGCACCGGGCTCGGCAGTGCGGCCTCCGCGAGCGTGAGGCCGATCGCCAGCGCCGCCAGCCGCGCGATGCGGCGGTCGTCCGCATGGACCGGCAGTTCAATAACCGAGTGTGTCATAGGCCGTGGTCCGGCCGCGGATTTCGAGCGCCTGTCCGGATTGCGTCAGCCAGCCTTGCTTGACGCATAGCTGGCGCGGCGACGGATCGCGCGCAATGCGCGCGCGGCCGGGTTCGATCTCGATATGCGTCGTGCCGAGCGGTCCGGCGACGGCAAAGGTCCGGGCTTGTGCGAGTGAAGCGGTTTCCACCACCTGGCCGGCAGCGCGGATGACGACCGTGTCGCCGCGGTCGCCACCCCAGGCCCATATCGTCAACGCGACGACGAGGCTGCCGCTTGTCAGCAGCACGCCCAGATCGCCGGCGCGCAGGGTCGTCATCAGCTGAGTTCGCGGTGCCGCACCAGCACCTGCTCGCGTTCGCGGAAGGCGGCGGCCAGCGTTTCCGCAAAATACACGCTGCGGTGCTGACCGCCGGTGCAGCCGATGGCGACCGTCAGATAGGCACGGTGGTCGCGAATGAAACACGGCAGCCAGTTCTCCACGAAGCCGCGGATATCGGCCAGCAGCGCCATGGCGTTGGGGCTGTCTTCGAGAAAGTCTTTCACTGGCTGGTCGCGCCCGGTGAGGGGGCGCAATTCGGCCACGTAGTGCGGATTGGGCAGGCAGCGCACGTCGAACACCAGGTCGGCATCGAGCGGAATGCCGTGCTTGAAGCCGAAGGACTCGAACAGCAGTGTGATGCGCGAACGATCCTGCCCGACCAGATCCTTGATCCACAGGCGCAAGGCGGAGGCGGAGAGATCGCTGGTGTCGATGCGGTGCGCCAGCGGCGCGATGTCGGCCAGCATCTCGCGTTCGAGCTGGATGGCTTCCTGCAGCGAAACCGTATCGCTGGAGAGCGGGTGGCGCCGCCGCGTTTCGGAAAAGCGCTGGACCAGCGTCAGGGTCTTCGCCTCGAGAAAGATGACTCGCAGGTCGGCACCCTGATTGCGTAGCGCATCCGCAATCGGCGGCAGCTGCGTAAAACTCGCGCTGCTGCGGGCGTCGATGGCGATGGCGATGCGGTCGTGCCCTTCGCGCTGCAGATAACCGACCAGGGGCTGCAGCATGGCCAGGGGAAGATTGTCGACGCAGTAATAGCCGACGTCCTCCAGTACCGCGATCGCGATGCTTTTTCCCGAGCCCGATAATCCCGATACCAGTACGACTTGCATTCAATCGTCTCCGTCGATGGCGGCCTGCTGGCGCTTGATGAACTGTTCGACCGGATTGATTCCACGGCTCTTGAGGATGTGGTTGCGCACGGCCACCTCGACCAGTACCGCAAGGTTGCGGCCGGCTGCGACCGGAATGCGCACCTTGGGAATGGCGACGCCGAGGATGTTTTCAGTCGAGGCGACCATGTCGAGCCGGTTGAGCCCGACTTCGCCGATTTCCTGAGGATGGACCAGTTCGACGATCAGTCTGAGGTTCTTTTGCAACTTGACCGCCGTCTCGCCGAACAGGAAACGGATGTTGAGAATGCCGAGGCCGCGTACTTCGAGGAAATCACGAATCAACGCGGGGCAGTTGCCTTCGAGGGTTTCCGGTGCGACATGCTTGAGTTCGACGACGTCGTCGGCCACCAGCCGGTGGCCGCGTGTGACCAGCTCCAGCGCCAGCTCGCTTTTGCCGACGCCGGCATCGCCCTTGATGAGGACGCCCATGCCCAGCACTTCGAGAAACACACCGTGCTGCGAGGTCGTTTCGGCCAGGCTTTGCGTCAGGTAATGGCCCAGATAGGACATCAGGATCGGGCTGGCCAGCGTCGATGAGAACAAGGGCGTGCCGGTGCGTTCGGCGGTCTCGCGCAGGACCGGCGGGACGGCCTCGCCATTGGAGATGACGATGGCTGCGAGTTCGTTCGAAAACAGGTGGTCGATCGCTTCCTGCAGACTGGGTTCGGACAAACCGCGCAGATAGTCCATTTCGGCGCAGCCCAGGACTTGTACCCGGTTGGGGTGGACGAAATTCAGATGGCCGATGAGCGCCAGGGTTGGTTTCTGAATGGTCTCGGAGGATAGGGTGCGATCGCCGCCGGTGCGTCCGGCTACCCATTGCAGGCCGAGCTGTTCCGCCAGATCGCGGAACAGGGTTTCAACCGAAACGTGGCTTAGTTCGCCATCCATGCGCCGGCCTGCGCACTCAGCTTGACCATGACTCGAGCCGTCCCATCAAATCGGACGGGGTGGCGGCATCCAGCATCTGTGCGCGCATGGTTTCGTCGCCGAACAGTTGCGCAAGCTCGCCCAGAATCTGCAGATGCCGTTCGTTGGCGTCCTTGGGAACCAGCAAGATGAAGCACAGCGTCACCGGCTGGTTGTCCGGCGCATCGAATTCGAGCGGGCTCTTCAGGCGATAGAATGCGCCGCACGCTTCCTTCAGTCCCTTGATGCGCCCGTGCGGGATGGCGATCCCATGACCGAGCGCGGTCGAGCCCAGGCGTTCGCGTTCGAACAGGCTGGTGAAGATGTCGGAGGCTTTGAGACCGCGGGTCTGAGCGAACAGGTCGGCTGCATGTTCGAACAGTTTTTTCTTGCTGGTGAAGCTGATATCCAGCAAGGTGGTGTCGGGGGTGATAAGGGGGGCGATTAGGTTCATGCCTTTGCACAGCCGGGGAAAGAGGTTGTCCGGCATCTGCAGATTATACGCCCGAAGGCTGTTTGAGGCCTCCGGGCAGGGGGATTACGACGTCAGGCCGGGCTTTCGGTCGGTTGATGCTTCAGTCCGCCACCGCCTTGATGGACGTCCGAGGTTTTTTCCTTGTGCTTCACGATCTGGCGATCCAGTTTGTCCGCCAGAAGGTCGATTGCGGCGTACATGTTGCCGTCCTCGCTGTGGGCATGGAAATCATGGCCTTTCACATGCAGCGTGGCTTCCACCTTGTGCACCAGTTTTTCCACCTGCACGATGACCGTCACGTTGATAACGTGGTCGAAATGGCGTTTGACGCGGTCGAGTTTCTCGGAAACGTAGTCGCGGATGGCTGGGGTCACTTCCAGATGATGACCGGAAATCGTCAAATTCATAGAGCCTCCTAAGTCTGCTGAACATAACTGGAAGCCGGCATGCTACCGACCTTCCAGGAGCGATCTGTTGTGCTCGATTTCATTGTGGGACGAAAGCCCGGCACATTCAAGCATGGCACGGATTGTTAGGCGGACTGTGCAGGAAAAGCCTTTGCGATCAAAGTGCGCGGCGCATGTTGGCGGGTGGGATTTGCAGCGATTCGCGATACTTGGCGACCGTGCGGCGGGCTACCACGATACCCTGCTGGCCCAGAACTTCCGCCAATTGGCCATCCGACAGCGGTTTCTTGGCGCTTTCGGCAGCAACCAGCTGCTTGATAAGGGCACGAATGGCGGTCGAGGAACAGGCGCCGCCGCTGTCGGTCGAGACGTGGCTGCCGAAGAAATACTTCAGCTCGTACAAGCCGCGCGGCGTCATCATGTATTTTTGCGTAGTCACGCGCGAAATGGTCGATTCGTGCAGCTCCACTGCATCGGCGATTTCGCGCAGTACCAACGGGCGCATCGCCACCTCGCCATGTTCGAAGAATTGCTTCTGGCGGTCGACGATGGCCTGCGAGACGCGCAGGATGGTGTCGAAACGTTGCTGCACGTTCTTGATCAGCCAGCGTGCTTCCTGCAGCTGGCTGGCGAGCTGGCTGCCGCCGCTTTCGCGGTGGCGTGCCAGGATGTCGGCATAGACGCGGTTGACGCGCAGCTTGGGCATGGCGTCGGCGTTGAGGCTGGCGATCCACATGCCCTTGACCTTGCGCACGTAGACGTCGGGAATCACGTAGTGCGTGTCGTCGGCGCCGAAAGCGGCGCCCGGGCGCGGGTTCAGGGACAGGATCAGGGCACGTGCGGCGCGCAGCGTGGCGTCGTCGATGCCGAGCATTTTCTTCAGCTTGCCGACATCGCGTGCGGCGAGCAGGTCCAGATAATGCGCGGTGAGCCGCATGGCGGCGTCGCGCGCGGGCGTGTCCGGCGGCAGGGCGCGCAGTTGCAGGGTCAGGCATTCGGCCAGGTTGCGTGCGCCGACGCCGGTTGGGTCCATGTTCTGCAGGTGCTTGAGCGCGGTTTCGAGTTCCTCGGGTTCGAGCTCCTCGAGTTCGGCCTGGAGGCTCGCGGTGATGTCTTCCAGCGGCTGGGTCAGGAAACCCGAATCGTCCAGGTCGTCGATCAGCGCGGCGACCAGGGTGCGGTCGCGCAGGGTGAGCGGACTGACGATCAACTGGTTCAGCAGATGCTCGCGCAAGGTCGCGCCCGATATCGAACCCTGGGTGTAATCGTTGTCCTCGTCGTCGCCGCTGGCCACGCTGTAGTCGTTCCAGTCGGAGTCATCCAGTGCGGTGACAGGTTCCGAGTCGGTATGGTCGGGCAATGCCGTTTCTGTGCTTTGCGCCTCGGCCTCGGCTGTATGTGCGGGCGCCTCCGCTGTCGCATAGCTGGCTTCGTCTTCCTCCTCGCGTTCCAGCAGGGGATTGTCCTGCAGCATCTGCTCCAGTTCCTGATTCAGTTCCAGCGTCGACAGCTGCAGCAGTCGAATCGACTGTTGCAGTTGGGGCGTCAGCGTGAGGTGTTGACCGAGCTTGAGTTGAAGGCTGTGTTTCATGAATCTTGACTACGGCAAAAAGCGTGCCGGCTTGAGACCAGTTTAACGCGATTCGCCTGGGGATGGCGGTTGTTACAGACGGAAATTTTCGCCGAGATAGACTTTGCGGGCGTTGTCGTCCTGAATGATGAGGTCGGGCGTACCGGCAATCAGCACGCGCCCTTCGTTGATGATGTAGGCGCGATCGCAGATACCTAGGGTTTCGCGCACATTGTGGTCGGTGATCAAGACGCCGATGTCGCGCTCGATGAGGAAATGCACCAGTTTCTGGATGTCGATCACCGCAATGGGATCAACCCCCGCAAAAGGTTCGTCGAGCAGGATGAAGCGCGGGTTGATCGCCAGTGCGCGGGCGATTTCCACACGGCGGCGCTCGCCGCCGGAGAGGCTGACGGCGGACGCTTCGCGCAGGTGGGCGATGTGCAGGTCTTCCAGCAGATTGTCGAGGTGTTCCTCGCGCTCGGCCTTGTCGTAGGACTTGAGCTCGAGAATGGCGCGGATATTGTCTTCCACGGTCATCTTGCGGAAGATCGAAGGTTCCTGCGGCAGGTAGGACAGCCCCAGCCGGGCGCGCTGGTGGATTGCCATGTGGGTGAGATCGTGCGTATCCATCTGCACGCTGCCGCCGTCGGCCGCGACCAGGCCCACCACCATGTAAAAGCAGGTGGTCTTGCCGGCGCCATTGGGACCGAGCAGGCCGACGACTTCGCCGCTTTCGACCTCGAAGGAGACGTCGTGCACCACGGTGCGTTTGCCATACGTCTTGCGCAGGCCCTGGGCGGTAATCTGGCTCATGGTTTGGCTGCAGGCTGTGCGGGCGTGTGCGGTTTCGGGCGGATGACGGCGCGTACGCGCCCGCTCGGGGTCTGGGCGTTGGGCTGGCCGACGACCTTATAGAACCCGGTGTTGGCGTTGTAGGAAATCTGCGCGCCGTGCAGTTCGTCGCTGCCGCGCCGCAGTCGGGCCTGGCCGATCAGTTCGAGCTGGCTGGTGACGCCGTCATATTCGATGCGATCGGCAAAGCCCTCGATGAATTCATCGCCGCTGTCGGTTTTCTGGCGGAACGCCACGGGGCGGCCGATCGCACTGACCTTGTCGAGTCCGTCCGCATTCTGGGTCACCTGCACGCGATCGGCGCGCAGCATCAGTGTGCCCTGGCTCAATACGACATTGCCCTGGTAGACGCTGATTTTCTTGATGTCGTCGAGGGTGACGGTGTCCGCCTCGAGGTTGACCGGTTTGTCGCGGTCGGCCTTTTCCGCGTGGGCGGAGGTGGCCAGCAAGGCGGCGCACAGCACCGCGTAAAGCCGGGTATTCGATTTAGTCATGGCGCTAGCCTTTTCCGGAAATATAACGGGCATGCACCCGTCCTGTCAGTTTGAGAATACGTTGCTTGGCGTCGTACTCCATCGCGTCCGCGCGCAGATCCAGTGTGGCGTCATGGATCACCACCGGGCCGGGGGAGCGCATCTGGTTGCGTTCTGGAAAAACCAGCAGTCGCGCCGAACGCATGGTCATGAGCGATTGTCCTGCATGCGCGGCACGTTCCACGAGAACGTCGTCGCGCAGGTCGACCTCATGGCCGTCGGGAGACACGGTTGCCTGTTTCGACACTGCGCTCACGTCGCCTGACTGTTCGTCCAGTTGGGTGAAGTGGGGCAGTTCCAATTCGGTGAATTTGCTGTCCGAGTAATGCTTCAATTTCTTGGCGGACAGCCGGTACTGCGGTTTGCCATTCAGGTCGGTGCGCATCGCATTGAAGTTCTCCATGATGCCTTCGGGATCGGTCCGGGTAGGCGACGCGCCGCCGTTGGCCGGGATCTCCACCATGCGTTCGATCCAGAAACTGAGCGCAGCCAGCAGCAGCAAGATGGCCAGCGGCAGCCACAATGATCCGCGTGAGATCATGCCGTCCCCGGACGGACGGCGTTCAGGGCGCAGCGTATGCAGCCTGTCATCTCAGATACGGCGCCAGCGCCGCGTCCAGCGTGCCCTGCGCGCGCATCAGGAACTCGCAGGCTTCGCGCACTGCGCCGTGGCCCGCTTCGCGCGTGGTGGTGTAATGGCTGTAGGCTTTCACCAGTTCGGGGGCGGCCGGCACGGTAATGGCCAGACCGGCACGGCGCATCACGGGCAGGTCGACCACGTCGTCGCCCATGTAGGCGGTGGCTTCGCAATCGAGGTTCAACTCGCGGCACAAGGCCTCGTACACGGCCAACTTGTCGTGCGCGCCCTGATGCACGATCTCGATGCCGAGGTTCCGTGCCCGATGTTCCACCACTCGCGAATCGCGTCCGGTGATGATGGCTAGTTCGACCCCGCTGCCTTTGAGCATTTTCAGGCCATGCCCGTCGAGCGAGTTGAAGCCCTTGTATTCCTGGCCATCGTCCGCCAGAAACAGGGTACCGTCGGTCATCACGCCGTCGACGTCGAATGCGACCAGTTTGATTTTCTGCGCGCGCGCAATCAGATCGACCATCATCACACCACCCCCGCTTTAAGCAGGTCGTGCATGTTGAGTGCGCCGACCAGGATATGGTCGGCGTCGACCACCAGCAGGCCATTGATTTTCAGGGTGTCCATTTTTTCCACTGCCGCCACGGCGAGCTCGTCCGCGCGGATCGTCTTCGGGTTTCGGGTCATCAGGTCGGCGATCTTCGCCTGCTGCAGGTCGATCGTGTGCTCCAGGGTGCGCCGCAGGTCGCCGTCGGTGAACAGTCCGGCCACCTTGCCGTCCGTCTCGACGACTGCGGTCATGCCGAGTCCCTTTTGGGTCATCTCGAACAGCGCGGCCTTGACCGAGGCATCGCGGCCGACCTTCGGCAGATCTTCGCCGGCATGCATGACGTCGCGCACATGGACGAGCAATCGCCGTCCCAGGCTGCCGCCCGGGTGGGTGCGCGCAAAGTCGTCGGCCGAAAAGCCGCGTGCATCCAGCAGCGCCACCGCCAAGGCGTCGCCCAGCGCGAGTGCCGCCGTGGTGCTCGCAGTGGGGGCCAGGTTGAGCGGGCAAGCTTCCTTGTCGACTGCGGCATTGAGATGTACGTCGGCTTCCCGTGCCATGGTCGAACCGGGATTGCCGGTCATCGCGATGAGCTTGGCGCCGCGCCGCTTGATGAGCGGCACGATGCTGACGATCTCGTTGCTCTCGCCCGAATTCGACAGGATCATGCCGAGGTCGCCGTGGCTGGCTTCGCCCGGGTGCATGAAAAAAGCCGGGGTGCCGGTAGAGGCCAAGGTGGCGGCGATCTTGCTCCCGACATGGCCGGACTTGCCCATTCCCGAAACCACCACGCGGCCGCGGCATGCCAGGATCAACTGCACGGCATCCGCAAAGCCGGCGTCGAGCCGGGTCGACAGGGCGCGTAGGGCATCGGCTTCGATATCGAGCACCTGACGCGCAAGCGCAAGCAAATGTTCGGTGGAGATGGGTTGGGGTCGCATGGTCGGCAAGTATACTAAAGCCTGCCTGTCCGACCGCGTTTTTACTGCGGTTTCGGCAGGTTGCCTCCGACAGAAAATATGGGCTGAAGCCTATGAAATACCTATGCACAGCAGCCTCCAGCTTGTCCTGATTCTACTTGCGGTCGCCGTGCTGGTGGCGGCGGCTGCGCGTGCCTTGCGCTTGCCCACCATGCTCGGTTATCTGGTGACCGGCATTGCCATCGGCCCGTTTGCCCTGGGCTGGATTCCGGACAGTGAAGAAGCACGTTACCTGGCCGAATTCGGCGTGGTGTTCCTGATGTTCTCGATCGGCCTGGAGTTCAGCCTGGCGCGCCTGATGACCATGCGCATGACGGTGTTCGGCTTCGGCGGCGCGCAGGTCGGGCTGACCATCGTGCTGACCGCGGTGATCGCCTGGCTGCTGCATTTGCCGCTGCTTGCGGCGCTGGCGCTGGGCGGCATCATGTCGATGTCGTCCACGGCCATCGTATCCAAGCTTCTGGCCGAACGGCTGGAAATCCAGACGCCGCACGGCCGCCAGATTTTCGGTGCGTTGCTGTTCCAGGATCTGGCCGTGGTGCCGCTGCTGATTTTGATTCCTGCATTTGCGAAGGAATCCGACACCATGGCCATCACCCTGGGGCTGGCCGTGTTCAAGGCGGTCGTGGTACTGGGGTTCCTGCTGTTCGTCGGGCAGCGCATCATGCGTCCGTGGTTCCAGTGGGTGGCAGGCCGCAAGTCGCCCGAACTCTTTACGCTCAACCTGCTGCTGTTCACGCTGGGGCTGGCGTTCCTGACCGAGAGTGCCGGTCTGTCGCTGGCGCTTGGCGCGTTCCTGGCCGGCATGCTGATTTCGGAGACCGAATACCGCTACCAGGTGGAAGACGACATCAAGCCGTTCCGCGATGTGTTGCTGGGATTGTTTTTCGTCACGATCGGAATGCGGCTCGATCTGATGCAGGTCATGCTGAACTGGGGCGACGTATTGCTGCTGGTCGCGGCGATCGTCGCCGGCAAGGGGCTGATGGTCGGCGGCCTGGCCCTGGCCTTCGGCAACACTCGACCCACCTCGGTGCGGACGGCGCTGGGGCTGGCGCAGGCGGGCGAATTCGGGTTCGTGTTGCTGGCCCAGGCCGCCGATCTGCAATTGCTGGGCGCCCCGATCACTCAACCGGTGCTGGCGGCGATGGTGCTGTCGATGCTGATCGCCCCGCTCCTGATCAATCGCATGGACGTGTTGACCCGGCTGATCGCGGGCAGCGAATGGGCTGGCCGCGCCAAAGAGGTGCACGACATCGCGGTCAAGACCTTCGGCAAGACCCAGCACGTGATCGTCTGCGGCTACGGCCGCAGCGGACAGAACCTGGCCCGCCTGCTGGAAGTGGAAGGCATCACGTTCGTCGCGCTCGACGCCGACCCCGAGCGCATCCGTGCGGTGGCGGCATCCGGCGTCAGCGTCGTCTACGGCGATGCCAGCCGGCGCGAAGTGCTGGTCGCCGCCGGCCTCAGCCGTGCACAGGCCATCGTGGTGACGTATTCCGACCTGCACTCCAGCATGGCCATCCTGCGCCATGTCCGCGAATTGCGGCCCGATCTGCCGGTCGTGGTGCGCACCATTGACGACACCCACATCGATGCCTTGAAAGCGGCCGGTGCGGCCGAAGTGGTGTCCGAAGTCATGGAAGGTTCACTGATGTTGGCTTCACATGCGCTGATGCTGCTCGGCGTGCCCTTGAGTCAGGTGCTGAAACGGATCCGCGAAGTGCGCGAAACGCGCTACGCCATGATGCGCGGTTTCTTTCGCGGCGCCAGCGATGCCGACGACGAACTCGATCAGCATGCCCAGCCCCGTCTGCATACGTTACTGGTCACGCAGGGCGCCGTGGCGGCGGGACATAGCCTCGAGGAACTGCGGCTGAACGAACTACTCGTGGAGGTGGTGGCGATCCGCCGTCAGGGCATCAAGGGCGTCGACCCCCAGCCCGACACCCGCATCCAGGTCGGCGACGTGCTGGTGCTGCGCGGCGCCGCCGACGGGCTGGCGGCGGCGGAGTTCAGGGTGTTGCAGGGGTAGGAGAAAACAAAAAGCCCGCCGAAGCGGACTGACAATTGAGTTGGGCGGGCTGAATTAAATGCCCATGCAGACAATGTAGGCGGTGGAGTCAACGATTGAACCGGTTGCAATAGCGGTGGGCAGAGTAGTGCCTACCATCATCGAACCGGTTGCGGTGTTGCCGTCATCCAGTTGGCTGTCCAGTTGCTTGGCGAATTTTCCAGGGATGCTGCCTGAGCAGATGAAGTAGGTCCCAGTCATGCCCGTGAACGGCACGGTGCTTTGGATGCCAATGCGGGCGCCCAGAGCATTGTTAGGCGGAAAATCTCCTGCTGCAAGGTCGGTGGGTCCGGGCGCAAGACCCGCTGCCCGAACATGCTGCCAAAATAAAATGGACTCAGAGGGGGTGGCGGTCACGGCGTCGTTCCAGTTGCCTTCGATAATGCCATCGCCATCGCCTGCCCCCGGTGTGAAGGTTGTTGTGCCGACATGTGTTGCAGCAGCTTTGTCGTCACCAGGGAGGGCTTTGAACTTGTCCTGATAGCCGTAAATGAATACCGGAATGTTGCGGAAATCGCTGGCAAGATTCTTCACCCGGGCGCTGTTGATCAGTTCCTGCCCCTTGAGAATGCCGCCGAGCAACAGGCCGATAATGACCAGCACAATGGCGATCTCGATCAGGGTGAAGCCCGACTGGCGTCGCGCGAAGTGGGGGTGCGGCATGGTGGGGCTCTCCGGTTGTCATTGCCTGTTGGGCCAACACGCAAAATATGTGCCATCAGTGAGTGTGATGTAAGATTTTGATTAAAAATGAAAAAACGCAACCAAACGAGCCTGGGGCCGCCCCATTTTGATGAAAACACGACACCCATGCCGGATTTCCGTCAGGATGTTCGCGACCCGACGCGCGGTCACCCTCCATTTACGGATCGGAATGCCGTTAGCAGTGGCATGCTGATCGTCTCGCATCCCCTCCCGATTCCCTGCGCATGACTGAACACACCGAAACCGCCCCGCAGCTGGCCTGGCTGACGTCGCTGGCCACGCGTTTCACGCGCGTGGCGCCCGGACGCTGGCTGGGCCTGATGCTGCTGGCCCTGCATGCGGCGGTGGTGTTCGACGCCGATGTGACGACGACGCGTGCCTTCCTGCTGGCGCATTACGGCCTGTTCCTGCTATGGCAGCCGCTGGTGCGCAGCGAGGCGCGCATCGAGCCGCGGCTGGCGCTGCCGGTGTTTGCCATGGCCGCGCTGCTGGTCTTGGTGGACAGCACCTGGGTGATGGCGCTTTGGCTGGCGATCCTGGCCGGGCTGGTGGGTGCAGTCGCGACGTCGCAAAACGAACGCGGGCCGCGACTGGCCTACCTGCTTGCACTGGCTTATCTGCTTGCCCTGCTGCTGGCCTGGGTGTTGCCGCAAAGCCTGGGGAGGACTTCGCTGCCCGATGAACTGCGGATCGTGGCGCGCTACGGTCTGCCGTTGCTGCCGCTGGCGATCCTGTTCCTCCCTGCGGGCCGTCAGCGCAGCACTTCATCTACGCTTGATTTTATCTACGGCCTCATGCTGTCGCTGCTCATCATGGTGATGGCGCTGGGCGTATTTGCGGTGGTGGCGGTGGCCAAGGTGAGCTATGCGTGGGCGCTGGTGCAGACGCTGCTGGGCATGGCGGCGCTGCTGCTGGCCCTGTCGTGGCTGTGGAATCCGCGCGCCGGCTTTGCCGGGCTGGGGCAGGTGACCTCGCGCTATCTGTTGTCGGTGGGACTGCCGTTCGAAGGCTGGGCGCAGCGGCTGGCGACCTTGGCCGAGCGTGAACGCGATCCCGAATCCTTCGTGCGCGACGCGCTGTCCGACTTGCACGAGCTGACCTGGATACGTGGCGGCCGTTGGCAGGCGGCGCGCGGCGAAGGCAGTTTCGGTGAGCCGGCCGAACACGCCGTGAGCCACGCCTTCCACGGCCTGACCCTGAGCTGGCAATCGGTGCGTCCGCTCACGCCGGCGCTGGCGCTACATGTACGCCTGCTGTCGCAATTACTGGGCTATTTCTACGCCGCCAAGGTGCGCGAGCAGACTTTGCGCGAGCAGGCCTACAGCCAGGCCATCCACGATACCGGCGCGCGCCTGACGCACGACGTGAAGAACATCCTGCAGTCGCTGAAGACCCTGCTCGCCGAGCTCAAGCAGCCGGCGGAAATGGATGTCGCGCATGTGGCTGCGCATACGTGGTGGGCGGCGCTGCAGACGCGTTACGAGCACGACGACGTGCAGTTTTTCGCCGAGGTGCTAGACGACACTCCTTTGCCTCAGGATCTGTTCGACAGCGTGGTCGACAATCTGCTGACCAACGCCTTGCGCAAACGGCAGAATCAGTCGGGTGTTGCAGTGGAAGTGCGTCTGACGCTGCACCCACTGGTCAGCTTGACGGTGACCGATAGTGGCAGTGCTGCGCCCGAGCACGTGGCCCGCAACTTGTTCCTCAGCCCGGTCGCGTCGGACTTCGGACTGGGCGTGGGGCTGTATCAGGCTGCGCGGCAGGCCGCGCGTTCGGGGTATCGATTGGAATTGCCAGACAACCAAGCAGGGCGAGTGACGTTCCGTCTGCAGGCTACGGCGGCGACGGGCAACCCGTAGGGCATACGCTGGCGATCAACGTCGACTGCGAGACCCAGACAGTCAGGTCGTCAAATTCTCCACTGGCTGCGTCTGCCGTAGTGGGGGATCGGCTGATGTAGGTGGGGTTTCCGTCGAGGTTGTCTGCTTCGTCCGGGCCTGTCGGTGCCGCCAAGGTGGTGCCATTGATGTTTTGCGCTCCCCACCCATTGGGGCCGAGGGAAACCAGAACGAACACGACATTGTCGGCGACATCCGGGCTAGAGCAGGTATGGGTGCTGCATATCCTGATTGGGTCGAACCCATATGACGGAGGCCCCGAGGCCGCCGGGGTGCTGGCGGAAAATCCGTTGAATTTGTCAATGAATTGCGTGACAACCGCATACCGCAAACGATTGCCCCAGGCGTCCTGTGGGGCGACGCCCAGATCGACCCACGGTAACAAACCACGGTAAGCCGCGCATTGTGTATCGGATACCCTGTCTTCGCGTCCATCAGCGTTGGTGTCGGGGCAAGGCAGATAATGATGTGTGGGTACGTTGGTCGCGTTATGCGTCATGGCATACCCCAAGAGTGCCGTGCGCGCTTCTTCGAGCGTTGTCTTGGTCTCGGCGATCCGCCGCGCCTGAATCTGCGCCGACAACGGCATGGCCAGTCCGCCAATCAAGATCGTGATGATGACCAGCACGATGGCCATCTCGATCAGGGTGAAACCGCGCGAGCGTGTCATGGTGCGGAATCCTTCGTATCGGGGCTGGCCGGCTCGGTGAGGCGGGGGCGCAGAACCTGATAGGGCTCATATACCCGGCCGTTGGCGCGGATCTGGCCGGGTTTCAGGCCCGATACGGCCGAGCCGTCGCGCTGTGCCTTGCCGTCGACCCAGCGTGTGATCGTGCCGTCGGAGCGGATGACCACGCCATCGTAGCGTAGCGGTGTGGGGGTGCTATCGGTCGATAACAAATGACCCGGGCCGGAGGGGGTGGCGTTGCGCGCGCGCGCGGCCTCGAGCTGGGCGCGCTGCGCCGGCGTGAAGAACAAACGGCCCGGATCGGCCGGAGCAGCCATGCCGGTTCCGATGCAGATCAGGTATAGCGCCAGCATCCAGGCGCTCGAGCGCCCGTCCCATCCGCGTTTTGTGCGCGCGCGCTGACCAGGTCGGGGAAGCCAGCTATTCATGGCGGGCCTCCGTTGTCGTTGCCACAGTGAACCACAGCAGATCGCATTCGGCCTGTAGATGCGGGTGATTGGCGGCTTCGAATGGCGTATTGTCCAGGCGCGACAGGCGGCACCCCTGAACGTGGTACACCCCGGACGCACGCGACTTGAGGGCGTCGAGGAACCGTGTGAGATCGGTTTCCACCAGCAGCGGGAAGGTGAGGGTCATGCGGGTTTGCCCCAGCGGCAGGCCCTGCGCCAGCGAGGACGGCGAGGCTGTGCGGGGCATCAGGCGGTAACTCAACCCATACAGGCCGGCATCGCGGTTGGCCAGTTGCACGGCTTCGATCCAGGCCAGGCGGTCTTCAGCCCCCACGAAGCCGCGTGCCACCAACGCCTGGTAATCCCCCAGGTGGGTGGTGAGGAGTCGCTGCTGCTGACGGCTGCGATCGAGTTGCTGGCGTGCCTGGTTGAGCGCCGTGCGCTGCTGTTGCAAAGCCGCTTCGGCATTGTGTGCCTGACGTTGTCCCCACAGGATGCCGCCGATTGCCAGCAGCAGCGCGGCCAGCAGCATCAGTAAGGGCAGTTTGAGGATGGCGAAAGGCGGGCGGGTCATGGCCGGGCCTCGCGGAAAAGCAGGTTGAGGCTGAAACGCGCTGCGGGTGTACTGACCGCATCAGGGTTAAGTGTCTTGCCGGACAGCGTGCTGCTGGAGTCGGCATTCACGGGGCTGCTGCGCAGAGTCACGTCATGTACACCCGGCATCGCCTGCAGAGTCTGCATGAATTCTTCGATACGCCGCATGGCTGCTCGGTAATTGCCGTCGAACGGACTCAATCCGGCATCGAGGTTGACCTTGACCCCGCCGTTCACTGTCGGTGGCTCATCGGTCCAGCCCAGGCTGTCCAGCGCGACATCGGGCGTGGCCAGCAGGCTTTGTCCAACCGCTGCGAAGAGTGCGAACGCATCGGTCTGCGCCTGGCCGAGCTGGCGTGCCAGATTGACAGTCTGGACGAGTTGCTCGGGGGCCATGACCTGGGTGGGAAAGGTACGCGCAATGGCCTGGTAGCGGGCATCGAATTGCTGATACTGCTGGGCCAACTGGCGTGCCTGGTCGTCCAGGTCCCGGGCATGCAGCCAATAGGCAGCCGTGAGACCCAGGCCCAGCACTGCGACGATGCCGGCAGCCGCATGCAGGCCGCGCCGCCAACGGAATTCGAGGTGATGCTGCAGCAATTCGGACGGCGCCAGATTGAGTTTCAGCGTTTCGCCCGCGATGGCGGCCAGGGGCGCGACTTCCGGCGTGGCGGCCAGAAAATCGTCGGGAATGCGCAAAGCGCGTGCGAGACTGGACATGTCGATCAGTCGCGTGCTGAACGCCGGGTCGGCGTTCAGCTGTGCCTGTGCGCTGTCGAGCTGGCCGCTGGGATCGAGCAGCAGCACATGCAGCCGGGCCTCGCGCGGCAGGATGCGCTGTCCGCTGAGGTAGAGCTGCGTCTTCGCGATTTCGTCCGCTGCGTTACCGGGCAGTTGCGCGGGCGTGTCGCCGCCGATCAGGCGTGAAAAACGCAGCAGGCCGTTGTGATAGTAGGAGAGCCGCAGGCTATTGTTGAGACGGCATGCCAGCAAGGTATGCGCCGACTGTTCCCGTAGTTTTTCCAGCAGATGCTGGTAGGCCAGCGCCAGCGGCGTGATGCCCGCGAGCGGCACGTGTTCGCGGTGCAGCACGCTGAGCCAGGGGGTCAGCCACTCGGCGTCGGGCAAGGCCGCCAGCAGATAGCGGTCGTCGCGGCGTCCGGTCGTTTCGCGTGCCTGCCGCCATGCGCCGGTAAAGCGCGTGTTGCGGAATACCTGCTTGAGCTTGCGCGCCAGCAGTTCGTCGCGTGCGCGTCCCTGCACATGCGGCAGAACCTCGCTGCGGTAATCCTCGTCGACCGTGTCGGCCACCAGCAGTACAGGCAGGTGCGCATGCCTGATCACGATTTTTCGGAATGCGGCCAAGCCTTCCGCATCGGCGGAAAACTCGCCCAGCCAGTGCATATGTCCCGGGCGCCAGTCGAGGACACCGATCTGGCGGGGCGTGGCAAAGAGAAGCAGGCGATGGTCGAACATGATCATGAAAACCGCAGTAGACCGCTCATAAATGTCGGAAGTACCGCACGGAAATTAATTTCCCTGCCTTCGATGGCTTGTACCGGGAAATTGAATCCGCTACGCATCCGCTGGTACGATTGGTCATGCGCCTGCCTTTGTCGCTCGTCGTTGCAGGCAACGGCCTGCTGCCTCTTCGCTTCGCGGCAGTCACTTGCCCAGCCGCACCATCGAACGCGTTCAACTGTGGTTTCCATGATCACAGCGGCAGATTCCCGATCAGGTCGTAAATCGGCAACAGCACCGACACCAGGATGCCGCCGAGCAGCAGGCCCAGAATGGCCGTGAGCAGCGGCTCCAGCACCCGGAGGCCGTTTTCGATCGAGTCGAGTACTTCACGGTTGTAGAAAAACGTCACGTTGTCCAGGGCCTCGTCGAGCGCGCCGGTGCTTTCGCCCACACGTAGCATGCGGATCACCAGCGGCGGAAACAACGCCAGCGACTGGAAGCTTTCCGACAACCCGCGCCCGTCGGCAATCTGCTGGGCGGCGCGGCGTATGCCGTCGGCAATCACGCGGTTGCCGGCGATCATCTCGCCGGCGCGTAGGGCGTCGAGCACAGTGACGCCCGAGCGGTACATCATCGCCAGCGTGTTGGTGAAGCGCGACAGCACGATCTTCTGCACGATCGGTCCGATGATCGGCAATCGCAACTGGGTGCGGTCCCACCATTCGCGTCCGGCTTCGCTCTTGCGCACCCATAAGGGCAGCCCGATGCCCACTGTCAATGCGAGCGCCAGCCCAATCAGCCAGTACGAGCGCAGTGCATTCGACACCGCCATCAGGATCAGCGTCGGCAAGGGCAGCGCCACGCCCATGGTCTTGACCAGGCCCAGTACCTGCGGCACCAGATAGATCAACAGAAACAGGATGGCGGCGCCGACGACGACCAGCACCATCGCGGGATAGATCATGAGGCGCTTGGCCTTGGCCGCCACTTCTTCCTGCCACTTGAGGGACTCGGCCAGCCGTTCGAATACCGTGTCCAGCAGACCCGTCTGTTCGCCCGCCTTGACGCTGTGCACGAACACGGCGCCGAATACCGCCGGATGCGCCGCCAGCGCCTGCGAAAGGACCTTGCCGCCTTCCAGGTCTTCCAGCAGCGCGGTCAGGACATCGCGAAATCCGCGTTTCTCCATGGTGTCGCGCAGATCGCGCAAGCCTTCGAGCAAAGGGATGCCCGCGCGCGTGATGTAACGCATATGGATGCAGAACGTCACCAGATCGCGCCGGGTCACCCGCTCGCGGCCGGTAGGGGCGTACTGGCGCGACAACTCGACCAGGGTGACGAGGTCGAGCCCCATGCGCTTCAGGCGCAGCTCGAGATCGACGTCGTTGACGGCCGACAGCGTGCCCCGGACGCTACGGCCGGTCTGATCGATGGCGCGGTAGTCGAAGAAAGGCATGGTTAGACGGGCCTCGCGATGGCTTCGCGTTTCGCCTGTGGGATATGAACGTTCTGTTTCGCCTTTGGGCGAGTTACTTTCTTTGCTTCGCCAAAGAAAGTAACCAAAGAAAGGCGACCCCGCATCGCTGCCCTGCGGGTCCCCGATTTGGCGCGTGCGGCCGGGCGCTCCACCAACTCGCCCTGGCAAGGCACACAAAACGTGCCTTGCTGCGGAGCTCGGACACGGTTCCGCTCTCTTCCCGTCCGCACGCGCCAAATCGGCAGCGCTGAAGGGGATAAAACCCCAGGTGCGTGCGCAGGTGCCCCTTCTGTGTCGCCGAGAAGCGCAGCCGCCCGAGGGAACAAGGGGCTGGGTGTCTGAGCTCCGCAGTGAGCCGCGTTTTGTGCAGCTCGCCAGGGCGAGTTCCAGCCCCGCCTCGGGTGGCGAGCATCGCAGGGGAGCCGAAGGCCGACACAGTAGGGGTGGCTTTTTCTTGGGTTACTTTCTTTTGACCACGCAAAAGAAAGTGACTCGCCCAAAGGCGAAAAGCGAAGCCGCCGCAAGGTCACCAATGTGAGCGAAGAAGAACCCAGGGCCATTCTCACACCCGCCCTGTCAAATCCACCACTCGCGAGACTTCCGACAACGAAGTCACGCCATCCAGCACGCGCTTGATGCCATCCTCGGCCAGCGGGTGGTAACCGTGTTCGAATGCGGCGCGGCGGATTTCGTGCAGCGGTGCGTGGTTGGCGACCAGTTCATCCAGCGTGGGGTCCATCCGCAACAGCTCGATCAGTGCAAGCCGGCCTTTGTAGCCTTTATGGCTGCAGGCCGGGCAGCCCACGGCGCGGTAGATCTGCGGCGGTTCGAGCGGGTCGGCGCCGAGGATGCGCGCTTCGTCTTCGTCCGGCGTGTAAGCTTCCCGGCAGTGCGGACACAGTTTGCGTACCAGACGCTGCGCAATGACGCCGATGATGTTGCCGGACAAAATGCCGGGCTGGATGCCGATGTCCATCAGGCGAGGAAACACGCCGAGCGCGGAGTTGGTGTGCAGGGTGGTGAACACCTGGTGGCCGGTCATGGCGGCGCGGAAGGCCATCTCGGCGGTGTCCTTGTCGCGGATTTCGCCGACCAGGATGATGTCGGGATCCTGCCGCATGATCGAACGGATGCCGTTGGCGAAGTCGAGTTTCAGCGTTTCGTTGACCGAGCTCTGGCGCATCAGCGTGACCGGGTATTCCACCGGGTCCTCAAGCGTCATGATGTTGACGGTCTCGTTGTTGAGATGCGACAGCATCGAGTACAGCGTGGTGGTTTTGCCCGAGCCGGTGGGTCCGGTGACGACGAGGATTCCCTCTGGCCGCGCCATCATCAGTTGCAGTTCGCGCAGCGCGTCGGGTGTGAAGCCCATGTAATCCAGCGGCATGATGGATTTTTCACGGTCGAGGATGCGCAGCACCACGTTTTCGCCGTGGATGCCGGGCTGCGAAGAGACGCGGAAATCGATCGGGCGGCCGTTCAGCGTGAGCGACATGCGGCCGTCCTGCGGCGCGCGCGTCTCCGCGATGTTCATGCCGGACAGCACCTTCAGACGCACCAGGATGCCCGGCCAATAGGTCTTGTGCAGACTGCGGATCTGTTCCAGCACGCCATCGATGCGATAACGGATGCGCAGGAAGGCATGCTCGGGCTCGAAGTGGATGTCGCTTGATTCGCGCTTCACCGCGTCGGTCAGCAGCGCGCCGACCAGCCGTACCACTGGCTGCGTGTATTCCTCGGTATCGGGGTTGAGGCTGGCGTAATCGACTTCGCCGGTTTCGATTTCGCGCAGGATGCCGTCGAGCGAGAGGTCGAAACCATAGAACTTGTCGATGCATTCGAGCAGTTGCGCTTCCGCCGCCAGCAGGGTGTCGATTTCGATCTGCCCGCCGAGCGAGGCTTTCAACTGGTCGAGCGCGACGACGTTGAACATGTCGGTAGTCGCCAGCGTCAGCACGTTGCGCGCGGCATCGTGGGCGATCGGCAACAGGTGGTGACGGCGCGCAAATTCCTCGGGCACCAGTTGCAGCGCTTCGGGGTCGGCCACGACCTGGGTGAGGTCGATGCCCTGGCTGCCGAGTGCATTGGCGAGCTGGTCGCGCAGCACGGCTTCGGTGATGAATCCGAGTGCGACGAGCTGGCGGCCGATCGGCAGGCCCGTGGCTTTCTGCTCCTTCAGGCCGATGCGCAACTGGTCGAGGGTGATCAGCCCCTGGGTGACCAGGGTTTCGCCCATGCGGAGTTTCTTGCGGCGCTCCATGGCGGCCTTACCGGATCGATTTCAACTGCTGCACGCGCGCTTCGGCCTGGGCGCGGTCGTAGCGGTGCACGCCGCTGTCTGCGAGGGCTTTCTCGTAATACGTCAGCGCGCTTGGGTACTGCTGCAACTGGTCGAGGCTGACGGCCAGATTGAAGGCGTAATCGGCGTTGTCGGGCGCACCCCGATAGGCCTCGAAGTAGGCGGACTGGGCGTCGTTCCAGCGCCCCTGCCCGGCGTAGAGATTGCCGAGCGTCTGGTAGAGCTGCGGGCTGGGCGCGCGTTCGATCAGCATTTTCAGCCGGCTTTCGGTGACCTGGCCGTCAGTATTGCCCAGCAAGTCGAGCAAGGCACCCTGGGCGGCTGCATTGCGGGGATCGATCTCGAGCACTTCGCGATATAGGCGCCGGGCATCCGCATCGCGGTTTTGCGCACTGGCGATGGCTGCGAGTCCCAGCAGCGCATCCGCCGTGCGTCGGTGTGTGGCTGCCTGGGTATACAGCCGTTGCGCTTCGGTCAGGGCCCCGCGCTGATAGGCGGCGTAGGCCTGGGTGAGCAGGGTCGTCTGGGCATCGGGCTGGAACTGGAGCACGGCAGGCGCAGGGGTGGCGGCCACCGTCGGCTGCGCACGCGGAACAGATGGCGCGCTGCGGTGCGGAAGCGTGGTGACAGGCGCCGTGGCAGGTTCGGCAAGCGCGGGACGCGCGGCGGCAATGGGCTCGGGACGGTGTTCGGGCGTGGCTGTCGATAGGGTCGGCGGCATCGGCTGCACCACGGGAACCGGCGCAGCGGGCGTGCCAGCGCGCGCCATGGGCGGCGGCGGCATGGTGGCCGGCGGTTGCAGGGCGAAGTAGAGGTATATCCCGTAGCCGAGCGCGACGAGGACGGCCAGCAGCGCGGTGAGCGGCACCAGCGAAAGCTGCGGCCAGCGCAGCCTGGGGGACGAGGTGCCGGACACCGGTTCGCTGTTGCTGAACAGCAGGCCGGGCGGTTCGACCCATTCGCGCGCTTTCGCGGTGCCAGGGAGGGCCGGTTCCAGTTCGAGATCGCCTTCGATTCGGCTGTCGGAATCAAATTTGTCCGTGCCGGACCGTCCGGGGTTTGCGGCCTCGGCCTGTTTCAATGCTTTGAGCAGCAGGCTCAAGGCTGGCTCCGGGCGCTGTCGGGGAGCAGCCGCTGGAACGGCTGAAGCGCGTCGTTGTTCAGCGTGGGGTTGGATACCACGGTGGGCCGCAGGAAAATCACCAGTTCGGTCTGGCTGTTGAGGCGTTCATGCTGGCCGAACAAGGCGCCGATACCTTCGGGGCGCGACAGGCCGGGTACGCCATCGCGCGCATTGTTGCTGTCGTCCTGGATCAGGCCGCCGAGGACCACGGTCTGGCCGCTGCGTACCTGCAGCAGCGATTCCATTTCGCGCACCTGGATGACGGGAATGGAATTCTTGACGCCCGCTTTTTCAAGGTCGGGATTGGGGTCGTCCACCGATCCCACCTTGCGCGAGATGGTGGGACGCACGGTCAGCGATACCATGCCATTCTCGTTGATCTGCGGCAGCACCGACATCACCACGCCGATGGGCACGGTGTGTGCGGTGGTCGTGAACGTGGCGGGCTGGAGCACCGAACCCGTGGAGGATAACGCCCCCTGCTGCGACTGCACGGAAAAATAGACCAGATTGTCGACGACCTTGAGCAGGGCCGTCTGGTTGTTCAGCGCCATGAGTTTGGGACTGGACAGCACCTTGGTCTTGCCGAACGATTCCAGCAGGTCGATGGCCGCGGTGAAACCGTTATTGCCGCTGTTGGTGTAGGTGGCCTGGATGAACGGCGAGAGCGTCCCCGCCAGCGCATTGGTGCCAGCGCCTACGGTATTGATCGTCCAGCCGGTGGCGCCCTGCAAGGCCTTCGACCAGTCGATGCCCGCGCGGTACTGATCCTTGAGCGTGACTTCGACGATGGTTGCCTCGATCAGCACCTGACGTTGCGCGGACTGCATGACGCGATCCAGGTACTGCTGCACCAGTTCCTGCTGTCTGGAGGTGCCGAGTACCGTCACGGTACCCGCGACCGGGTTGACCGCCACATCGTATTTGCCGTCGCCTGCCGGCTGGTTGGCGAACGCGGCAGTGAACAGGTTGGCGGCGCCCGCGCCGGCCTTGCTGGCCGCTTCGGCCTGCGAGACCCGTTCGGCGCGCTCGGCCTTTTCGGCCTCCAGCCGCGCCGCGCGTTCCTCGTTGCTCTGGGTGACGGCCCGCGTGCCGGCGAGCATGGTACGGATATTGTCGGCCAACACCGTCCACAGGTCGTTGTTCGACTGGCTGGCGACGGTGGTGGTGGAGGAGTTGCCGGCGCTGGTCGAGGCGGACGTGTTGCCGGTTCCCGTGCCGATGCCGCCGCCGGTGCTGGCGATCTGCGCCGCTACGCCGACGCTGGAGGTCGTGTTGCGGGCGACGTTGACGTAATTGACCGTATAGGTCTTGACGTAGGGTGTGTCAGGCATGATCGACACCGTCCGCCCGTTCATCTCGTAGCGTAGGTCGGCTTGCCGTGCGATGCGGTCGAGAATGGCGGGCAGCGGCTCCTGCACGGCATTGAGCGAGACGTTCCCCGAGATGCCCGGGTACAGGTCGATGTTGTACTGGGTGTCGCGTGCGATGGAAAACAGCAGATCCTTCACCGGCACATCGTTGACCACGACGGTATAAGTCGGAACCGGCGCATTCAGCTTGGGCGGGGACAAGGCAGGGATGGCCTTGACGGGCGCGGGCGGCGGGCTGACAGGGACGGCTGTCGGGTTGGGACGGGTGATATGGTCGGGCGAGGTGTCGAATGCCCGTGGGGGGACGCAACCCGCCAGCACGAGGCTGGACAGCGCCAGGCCCGTCAATACGGAGCGTTTCAACACAGCATTCATCATTATCCCGTTGGCAAGACTACGCTGCGCATTTTGCCGACCGTGCGCAGAAACGGCACACCTATAGACGTGGCGGGCAAGGAGCGCATGACCGCCATGGCCGCGTCCCGGTTGGGGAATTCGCCCGCCAGGATCATCCAGGCGGGGGCGCCTTGGCTCAGGCCATGCAGCACCCGCACCGGCTGAGGCGTAACGGCGTTCAGATCCCCCAATAATACGGCTGCCTGCGCGGCTTCTTTAGCCGAGGCGATCTGGATCACGTGGGTATCCGGAGCAGCGGTGACAAGCCAGCGCTGGGTTTGCCGCGCGAGTTCAGTCACGCGGCTGACCGGAACGGGGGCGGGGCGGGATGTACTCGTCGCTTGAGGCGGTACGGCAGGCGGCGAGGCCGCGGGCGGGCGCGTTTGCCAGGTGACGAACGTGAGCAGACCGAGCCCGGCGGCCAGCCCGGTGCTTAGCCACGCCCAGCGCGGCAGCCGTGGTTTGGGTGCGGTTTGGGAGGGGGAGCGGATTTCGGCGTCGCTTGCCGCGGCATCCAGATGCGTCGCGGTGAGTGTATGGGTTTGTCCGGCATAGGCCGCGAGCAGGGTTTTGTCGGCCAATACGTTGATGCGGCGTGACAATCCGCCGGAAAGGCTGGTCAGTCGCGCGATCAGGGGTGCGGAAAACAGGTCGGGCCCGCGATAGCCGGCCACCGCGAGACGCGCACGCAAATACTCGGCGACTTCGGATTCGCTAAGCGGCGACAGGTTGAGGCTCAGCGTGATGCGGTCCTTCAGCTGGCGAATGCGCGGATCGGCCAGTTGCGCGTCGAGTTCGGGCTGGCCGAACAGGATGATCTGTAGCAGCTTGTCGGTAGCGGTTTCCAGATTGGTCAGCAGCCGCAGGAATTCCAGGTTGTCGAGCGCGATGCCCTGCGCTTCCTCGACGAACACCACCACGCGCCGGCCTGCTTCGTGGCGGGCGAGGAGCGCGGCATTGAGCTGTGCCAGCCGGGCCTGGCGACCCTCTGCGGCGGCGTCGATACCCAGGTCGGAAAGGATGGCGGCCAGCATGTCGTCAGGCGACAGGGTAGGATTGCCGAGATAGACGCTGTCGATGGTGTCGGGCAGCTGGGCGACCAGCTTGCGGCACAGCATGGTCTTGCCGCTGCCGACTTCACCCACGACCTTGATGATGCCTTCGCCCTGGCCGATTGCGTATTGCAAGGCGGCGAGCATTTCCCCCCGCTGGCCGCCGGCATACCAGTATTCGGTATTCGGCGTGATGCGGAAGGGTGCTTCTTTCAGACCGAAATAGTCAAAATACACGGGAGGGCGGGCTAATGCTCATTTCGCGTCTGTGTTTCCGCGAGAAAGCGATGGATGCAAGGCATGTCGCTTGGCAAGGGCCATCCCTTGCCAAGCGGCGCAACGCCGCCGTCTTGAATAAAAGCAGCGCGCTTTCTCGCGGAAACCCGGAGGGACGAATTCAATTTGGGCGCATTCCTTTGTCGCGAGCCGCTTGCAGTGATCGCACTGTGGCGCGTCACGCTTCGCGGGCTGCACCCAACTTGAACTCGTCGCAGGCGTGAAATGAGCATTAGCACGCCCTACTCGGTTCCGTATGTCTGCATTCGGCTGTAAAGCGTGGTGCGGTTGATGCCGAGCAGCTTGGCGGCCTGCGACAGGTTGCCGTGGGTCATGTTGAGCGCAGCCTCGACGTAGGCTTTTTCCCACTGGCGCAGGGTGACATCGAGGTTGAAGTTGGCCAAGGTCTGCAATTGCTTGCGTGCCAGTTCGATCAGCGCCTTGCTGTCGCTGGCGAGCGGGATTTCCTGCGGATAGGCCTGATCGGTGTCGAGTTCCGCTTCCAACTGCTGCGCATTGACTGCCATGCCGGGGTACTTCGTGGTCAGACGGATGGCGATGTTGCGCAGTTCGCGCACGTTGCCGGGGAAGTGGTAGTCCTCCCACATCTGCTGCGCGCGCGGATCGAGCGAAAACGGCTGGCTCTTGGCTTCGCGCGCGTAGAAATCGCGGAAATGGTTGAGCAGCGTGAGCTTGTCCTGCCCCATTTCGCGTAGCGGCGGCACGGCGATGGAGAACACCGACAGGCGGTGGTAGAGGTCGGCACGGAAGCGCCCCGCCTTGATCTCGGCACGCAGGTCGCGGTTGGTGGCGGTCACCACGCGGGCGTTGGAGAAGCGCGGCTGGGTTTCGCCGACACGCTGGTATTCGCCGTTTTCCAGCACACGCAGCAGCTTGGCCTGCAGTTCCAGCGGCAGCTCGCCGATCTCGTCGAGGAACAGGGTGCCGTTCTCGGCCTCCTCGAAGTAGCCGGCGCGTGCGCTGGTGGCGCCGGTGAAGGCGCCCTTGGCGTAGCCGAACAGGGTGGGCTCGACCAGCGTCGGCGAGATCGCCGCGCAGTTCAACGCCAGATAGGGCTTGTGCGAGCGCGGCGACAGCTGGTGCAGGCTGGAGGCGACGCGTTCCTTGCCACTGCCGGATTCGCCCTCGATCAGCACGGGGAAGGGCGCTGCCGCGTACTGCTTGATCTGCTCGCGCAGCTTGTCCATCGCCGGGCTGTCCCCGACGATGCCCGAATCCTTGACGGGCGCGGGTACCTTGTCGGCGCTGCGCTCGGCATCCTGCACCAGCAGCGCGTTGAACAGGAGGGATTTCAGCCGTTCCGGCTCGCACGGTTTGGCGACGAAATCGATCGCGCCCAGTGCGCGCGCATGGCGCGCGTTGGCCTCGTCGCTCTGACCGGAAAGGACCAGGATCTTGATGCTGGGGGAAATGCTCAGCAGGTCGGCAATCAGGGCGAAGCCCTCGTCGGGCTTGTGCGGTTGCGGCGGCAGACCCAGGTCGACCAGGGCCAATTGTGGTGGTTCGTCCAGTTGCATCATCAGGCTTTTCACCTGCGCCCGCGACTCGGCAGCGGAGATATCGAAGTCCTTGCTCAGAACGTAGGTGAGCGTGTCGGAGATCAGCGGATCGTCATCGACGATCAGCAGGCTAGGCTTGTTGGTTTGGACCACATGTCCTCCAGGTCGATTGGTACCGAAAGCGCGCCTGTATCTGCGTACAGGAGAAATTGTTGCGTGCGTGTCGGATTTTCGACGATTGTGCCAGAGACCCGGTCAAAGTTAAACCAGAGCGCACATTGGGGGCGGCGTCCGCGCACCGCACGCGAATAGGCGTTAGCGGCGTGGGAAGCGGTGGACTTGAGGGCGGGGTTAGCTGTTTACCGGTTCGACGGCTACCCGGGTCCAGCCCTCGCTGCGTTCGATCGGGTTGCCCAGGGCGATGAACTTGCGTTCCGGCGTGCCCTGGATCTGGAACACTTTGCCCAGCGCGAAATGGATCGGATCGATGATAAGGGTCTTCTGGTCGCCGTCCAGCCATAGGCTGGGATGGGGCAGACTCGCGCTGCTGTTGTCGAACCCGTTGACGGTATAACCCGAGGTGGCGGTATCGTAGAGCATGGCCAGGGTGGGTTTTTCGGCCAGGGTCTCGATGCCGACCGAACTGGTGTCGTCGTTGAGGCGAGACAGCCGGCGCACGACCCCCAGTTGCCAGTCGCGGGCGTCGTGCGACTTGACGCCGATGAGCGCCCCCACGCGCAACCAGTCCTTGTCGCGCGATTCGACGATGGCGCCATATCCGTATTCGCTTTCGTCGTTCATGACCCAACGTTCGACATCCGGCGAATGCTGGGTGACTGGCAAGGTCATTTGCGAGACGCGTTCGCGCGTGCGGTCGGTGATGAAACCGTATACCTGCACGTCGTCGGCCTCGTTGTAGTTCAGGCCCGTTCCATAGGGGGAGACGCTGGCAGGGGTGTCGGCAGTCTTGATCTGGTTGATGATGGCGCTCAGGCCGTGGGTCACGTCGACCAGGCGCTTGACCGATTCGCGTGGCGCACGGCGCTGTTCGCGCGTGGCCAGTGAAGCCCATTGGCGCTGCAGGTGTTCGAGCAACTCGAGGCTTTCGGCCGTGCGTGCGGTTTCCGTCAGGCCAAGTTGCGCCGGCGGCGTGCCAGACTGGAGTGCTGCGTGCAGTTCCTGCAACTTGAGCAGCAGGTCTGCGGTGGCCCAGAAACGCAAGGGCTTGTCGGTGTCGGGCTTGCGCACGCGGCGCGGGCCGTGGTCTGCGGACAGGTCGACCACGAAGTTGTCTGTGCTCGTATCGAGCCTGCGGTCCATTTGAAGCATGTCGTGCCAACCGCATAGCCAGCGATCGGTCTGGTCGATCTGGCGCGGATAGAGCGTGCCGGAATGGGCCAGGCTCAGCATCAGAATATGCAGATAGGCGGTCTCGCAACTGCAGCCGGCCGTGTCCTCGGCGTAGGCCCACAGCGTCTGCCGATGAAAGCCTTCGGTTTCGGCGATGCGATACAGGTTGTGCAGTCGCAGCCAGAGTTTGTCGCCGGCCGGCAGATAGCGGATGGCACGCCATTTCAGCAGTTGGCCAAAGGTGCGGATGGCGCGCAGGGTGATCAGCGGGATCGCGTCTTCGTGCTGCACCTTGCCGGCGGTACGTGCAAGATGCAGCACGAAGGCGTGATAACCGCGCGCGACCTCCCAGTAAAGGCCATATACGGCATGCCAGAGCTGGCTTTCGGCAGGGCGCGACATGCGCGGATTGCGCAGGTACTGGCGCACCAGCGTGTCCTGCAGGTCGCGTGACTTTTCGTCCAGCAGCATGAAGATGGCCAGGCGATCTTTCGTGTATTGCGTCGAATTCTCGTTGAAGCGCTTGAGTGCATTGAGAATGGCTTCCTGGCATTTGAAGGCGTCGCCGATGGGCAGGTTCTCGACCCAGCGGGATGCCGCCTTGAGATTGGCCAGCGGATCGTCGTTTCGTTTACCGAACGGCGTCAGGTTGGCCAAGCGCGAAGCAAATTTATCTGCCAGTGAAGTCATGGTGTGAAAACGATCCCGATGTGACAAAGCGTACCTTGACGTACTTGGCCATGACCACAGCAAATTCTATGCCATTCGTCAGGCCAGCTTGGCTTGGACCCAGGGCCGCACCGATGCCAGTGCAGCGGGCAGGTGCCCGGGTTCGCTGCCGCCGGCCATCGCCATGTCCGGCTTGCCCCCGCCCTTGCCGCCGACCTGGGTGGCGACGAAGTTCACCAGTTCGCCGGCCTTGATCTTGCCGGTAACGTCGGGGGTTACCGCAGCGATCAGACTGACCTTGCCGTCGGCGACTGTGCCCAGCACCAGCGCACAGGACTTCAGCTTGTCGCGTAGCTTGTCGGCGGTTTCGCGCAGCGCCTTGGCGTCGACGCCGTCAAGCTGCGCCGCCAGCACGCGCACGCCGCCGACGTCGACGGCCTGCTGCACGAGTTCGTCGCCCTGGCTGGAGGCGAGCTTCGATTTCAGGCGGTCGAGTTCCTTTTCCAGCGCGCGGCTGTGCTCCATCAGTTGCGCCACGCGCTCGGCAGCCTCGGCCGGCGTGGCCTTGACTTGTTGGGCAATGGCGCCGAGGTTCTTCTCCGTTTCGCCGAGGTAGGCGAGCACGCCGGTGCCGGTGGTCGCCTCGACGCGACGGATGCCGGCCGCGACGCCGGTCTCCAGCAGGATCTTGAAGGCGCCGATGTCGCCGGTGCGCGCCACATGGGTGCCGCCGCACAGTTCGCGTGAGCTGCCGATATCGAGTACCCGCACCTCGTCGCCGTATTTCTCGCCGAACAGCATCATGGCGCCGGTCTTCTGCGCGTCCTCGATCGGCATCACCCTCGCCTGGGTTGCCGTATTGGCGAGGATTTCGGCGTTGACGCGCGCTTCCACCTCGCGGATCTGCGCGTCGGTCATCGGATTCGGCTGCACGAAGTCGAAGCGGGTCTTCTCGCTGTCCACCAGCGAGCCCTTCTGCTGCACGTGATCGCCGAGCACTTCGCGCAGTGCCTTGTGCATCAGGTGCGTAACCGAGTGGTTGCGCATGGTGCGTGCGCGGTTGTCCTCGTCGACGCGGGCGAGCACGGCGTCGCCGACCACCAGCGAGCCGGTCTTCACCACGCCGTGATGGCCGAATACCTGCGCCTGGATTTTCTGCGTGTCCTCGACTTCGAATGCGCCCTGGGTGCTTTGCAGCACGCCGCGGTCGCCGGCCTGGCCGCCGGATTCGGCATAAAAGGGCGTGTGGTCGAGCACCACCACGCCGAGCTCGCCTTCCTTCAGTTCGTTGACGGCGACGCCATCCCGGTACAGGGCGAGGACGGTGCCGTCGTGCGTCAGCGTGTCGTAGCCGTGGAAGGTGGTTGCTTCGCCCGAATACTCCAGTCCGGCACCGAGCTTGAACTTGCCGGCGGCGCGCGCCTGAGCTTTTTGTTGTTCCATGGCGCGATCAAAGCCCGTGATATCGACCTCGATTCCATGTTCTCGGCAAATGTCCGAGGTAAGGTCGAGCGGAAAGCCATAGGTGTCGTGCAGCATGAAAGCTGTGTTCCCATAGAGCGGAAGATCACTTTCAAGAACTACTTCAAGTTTCAGGAAGCTTTTTAACTCTGGAGTCAGGTCTTTAAAAGCAGACTTAAGGTGCTCCTCAATAGAGGAACGACTTTGAGTTTTTGGAATAACGCCGATAAGAGTCAGAGTTCCACTCTTGCCACTTGCTTTCGCAAAGTTCTGAATCTCTTTTCTTAATGAAAGAAGATTTGAGAGTAGAGCTTTAATGTCAGTTGCGTTATTCAGTAACTTAACTTCGACAAAAATTTCCTCTTTTTTTGTGTGGAAGAGGCCGTCTACGTGCTGACGTAACCCGCTTCTATCGTTTAGTCCAACTTCTTCAAAAAACTCGTCATCGTTGCTAAATTTTCCTCCGAACCATTGGATTGCTCTCTCTTTTGGAGAGATCGCTCGCTCCAATATTTTCATTCCGCTGTCGATGGTCTCGAAGAAGCGTTCCTCTTCTTGGCGCAGTATGTCCATGACGCGCGTCTGCGCCTTGACGAGTTCAGGGTAGGCCTCGCCCATCACCGCTGCCAGATCGGGCACGATGCGGTTGAAGAAGGCTGCACGTGCGCCGAGCTTGTAGCCATGACGGATGGCGCGGCGGATGATGCGGCGCAGCACGTAGCCGCGCCCCTCGTTGCCCGGGATGACGCCGTCGACGATGAGGAAGGAACAGGCGCGGATGTGGTCGGCGATGACCTTGAGCGAGTTGTTGGCAAGATCGCTCGTGTTCGTCTCGCGCGCGGCGGCGGCAATCAGGGCCTGGAACAGGTCGATCTCGTAATTGGAGTGCACGTGCTGCATCACCGCCGAAATGCGTTCAAGGCCCATGCCCGTGTCGACGCTGGGTTTGGGTAGCGGGTGCATGGTGCCGGAGTCGTCGCGGTTGAACTGCATGAACACGTTGTTCCAGATTTCGATGTAGCGGTCGCCGTCTTCTTCGGGGCTTCCCGGAGGCCCACCATAAATGCCTTCGCCGTGGTCGTAGAAGATCTCGGTGCAGGGCCCGCAGGGGCCGGTGTCGCCCATCGCCCAGAAATTGTCGGAGGCGTAGCGCGCGCCCTTGTTGTCTCCAATGCGGACGATGCGTTCCTTCGGCACGCCGATGTCGTTGTGCCAGATGTCGTAGGCTTCGTCGTCCTCGGCGTAGACCGTAACCCACAGCTTCTCGGTCGGCAGCTTCAGCACCGTGGTGAGGTATTCCCACGCGTACTTGATGGCGTCCTGCTTGAAATAGTCGCCGAAACTGAAGTTGCCCAGCATCTCGAAGAAGGTGTGGTGGCGCGCGGTGTAGCCGACGTTCTCGAGGTCGTTGTGCTTGCCGCCGGCGCGCACGCAGCGCTGCGACGACACCGCGCGGGTGTAGGCGCGCTTGTCCTGGCCGGTGAACACGTCCTTGAACTGC
Organism: Thiobacillus sp. SCN 63-57; assembly: GCF_001725555.1. Classification (NCBI taxonomy): domain Bacteria; kingdom Pseudomonadati; phylum Pseudomonadota; class Betaproteobacteria; order Nitrosomonadales; family Thiobacillaceae; genus Thiobacillus; species Thiobacillus sp. SCN 63-57. The sequence goes on from NZ_MEGP01000022.1 coordinate 48,229, forward strand.
ACCATGCCGGCGTTGGTGAACAGCAGGGTGGGGTCGTTGCCCGGTACCAATGGGCTGGAGGGGACGACGGTGTGGCCCTTGGAGGCGAAGAAATCGAGGAAGCTCTGGCGGATGGCGCTGCTTTTCATTTTTGAGGAGGTGGGCGTGAACGACGGACAATAAGGCATTGTATCCGTTAAAGTTCCGCCCTTACAGGCGGCAGGGACAGGGAAAATGAGCGACGAGGACGTGATTGCGGCGATGCGCAAGTGGATCGAAAAGGCGGTGATCGGACTCAACCTGTGCCCGTTCGCCAAGGCGGTCTACGTGAAGAACCAGGTGCGCTATGTGGTGAGCCACGCGCAGCATCTGGACGGTTTCCTTGAAGACCTCGACCGCGAGCTGGATTTTCTGGCTGCCGCCGATCCCGAGGAAATCGATACGGCGCTGCTGATTCACCCCACGCTACTGCCGGATTTTCTTGATTTCAACGATTTCATGCAGCTGGCCGAAGCGGCCGTGGGCGAGCATGGTCTGGACGGCGTGATCCAGATCGCCAGCTTCCACCCGGCCTTCCAGTTCGAGGGCACCGAGCCCGACGACATCGGCAACTTCACCAACCGGGCGCCGTACCCCACTCTGCATCTGCTGCGCGAGGCGAGCATCGAACGGGCGGTGGCGGCGTTCCCCGAAGCGGAAACGATCTACGAACGCAACATTGCGACGCTGAAGTCCTTAGGACATGCGGGATGGGCCGCCCTGTGGGCGACACCTCCAAGAACCTAGCTGCCGCAACCGCCGCAACAACTTCCGTTCGCATGCGGGGACTGCTTTTCTTCGACGAGCACACCGGCTCCGGCAAGCGCCGCCGCCAATTGGGCGCGTGTCGTCGTTTTGTCGTCGATGTGCGCATACACGCGTGCCGGGCCATCGAGAAATGACACGTCGTGCACGCCGGGAATCGCTTTCAGGGTCGCGCCGGCCCGTTCAGCTGCTTCGGCGCTGACAGGCCCCAGGATATTGAGGGTCTCGGTTTTCATGTTTGCTCTTTCACAAAAAAATTGGATTCGACCGGCCTTAGCATAAAGACGCATCGGTCCCCAGGGCGGAGCCGCAGTCGCATGGCGATGACCGCACCCATGCGCGCGCCTTCGATACCTCAGGTCTGCCGTTGAGTCCAATCCGGCAAAGCCCCAGAGCGGTAAACGGAGGTTGCGCGCGGTGTCGAGCAAAACCTGTACGCATGGCCTACAGTCTCCGCGGCGACCGGGATATTAAAATATACATTTCAAATGAATGTTATGTAAAGGGGAAAATTCGCCGGATATCGCGACGATGAAATGCCGAAGGGAATGGGGTGGATCCGCGGACCGCTAATCGCCCGTAGGGGAAATACGGAAGGCACGCACATTTTCCATACTGCGCAATGCCGCCGCGAACGTAGAGATATTGTCCGGATTGATCGTTCGGATAACCATCCGATATTCGAACCAGAAGCCGTCATCGGAAAGCCGGTAGCTCATGTTGGCTATAGTAAAGCCGCTGCTCGTTACGAATTGCTTCAGTTCCTGCTCCGGCATTGCATTGCCCCTGTCGAATCGGACGAAGTGATGCGCATAGAAATGGGAGGGTAACTTGGCTTCAACCCAGCGGAAGAGGGAGAGGGTTCCTACTGTCAGCAACGTCCCGAGCACGGCGGGGAAATAGAATCCGATGCCAATCAGGATGCCGATGGCGGCTGTAATCCAGATTGAAGCTGCCGTGGTCAGGCCGCGAACGGAAAGCCCTTCCTTGAAAATCACCCCTGCCCCCAGGAAACCGATGCCTGTCATGATGCCCTGGGCCATGCGCGTCGGGTCCGTGCGGACTGTGTCAACCGGCACGCCGGGCAACCACTTCAATTGATAAAGCGTAATCAGCATGAGCAGACTTGATGCGAGACATACGAGCGCATGCGTGCGGAAACCGGCCGGCCTGCCATGGAAGCTTCTCTCCAGCCCGATAACGCCCCCGGCGAAGAGTGCACCCAGAAGATGAATGGTAATGGTCAGCGAATCAGCGTCCATTGCGTGGCCTTGTAATCGTGGATGTCGTCGCGTGTTTTTCGACGATGGCTCATTGATTACGATAGTAAAAATTACATTTTTGTGACAATGGAGGCGTGACGGATCCTGGGTTCATGAGCCCAGGTGGCGGGCCAAGGCAGGTTGGTATGCGGTTGAGGCGGGCGATTAGGTCTTAGCACCCATTGTCGCCGCTGGGACGCACCGCTAAGGTGTCCGCTTTCAAAGACAGAATGCACTATGTCGAACCAAACCCGCATGCTTGAACTGCGCCAGGCGCTGTCGCGCGTCATTGTCGGCCAGGACGTCCTGCTCGACCGGCTGGTGATCGGCCTGCTCGCCGACGGCCATGTGCTGGTCGAAGGCCTGCCGGGGCTGGCCAAGACGACGGCGGTGAAGACGCTCGCCGCCGCCATCCACGGCAGCTTCCGCCGCATCCAGTTCACCCCGGACCTGCTGCCGGGCGATTTGACCGGCACCGACATTTACCACGAAGGTCAGTTCGAATTCGTCGAAGGGCCGCTGTTCCACGAGATCATCCTTGCCGACGAGATCAACCGCGCGCCCGCCAAGGTGCAGGCTGCGCTGCTGGAGGCGATGCAGGAACACCAGATCACGGTGGGCGGGGTGACGCGTCCGTTGCCGCCGCTGTTCATGGTGATGGCGACGCAGAATCCGCTGGAGCAGGCGGGCACGTATCCGCTGCCGGAAGCGCAGCTCGACCGCTTCCTGTTGCATGTGGCGCTGGATTACCCGAGCGACACGGAGGAACTCGACATCCTGCGCCGCGACCGCCCACAGGCCGCGAGTGCTGGCCATGCGCCGCTGGCGGCGGTGATCGATACCGCCACCGTGCTGGCGGCGCGCGCGGAGGTGCAGCAGGTGCACGTGTCGGACGAGGTCGAGCGCTACATCGTCAGCCTGGTGCGCGCCAGCCGTGCACCGGGCGCGTGGCGTGCCGACTGGTCGAATGCCGTGGACGTGGGCGCCAGCCCGCGTGCCTCGCTCGCGCTGCTGCATGCGTCGGCGGCTGCGGCCTACCTGCGCGGCCGCGACTACGTGACGCCGGACGACGTGCGCGAACTGGCCGCCGATTGCCTGCGCCATCGCATCACGCTGAGCCTCGACGCGCGCCTGCAGAAACTCGACCGCGACGCCTTCATCGCCGGCCTGCTCGAGGCCATCCCCGCACCGTGAGTCTGGCGCGGTTGAAGCGGCTGGCGCGCTGGCGTGCGCGGCCCGATGCGCCGGCCTCGGTGCACGCGCCGCTGATCGCGCCGGCCGACATCGCCGCGCTCGCCGCGCAGGCGAGCCTGCTGGCGACGCTGCCGGTGCGCGAGGTGCACGACCACCATGCCGGCGACTGGGCGTCGCGCTGGCTGGGGCGCGGGCTCGATTTCGAGGAATCGCGCCTGTACAGCCCGGGCGACGACATCCGCGACATGGACTGGCGCACCACCGCGCGCACCGGGCGTGCCCACCTGAAAATCTACCGCGAGGAGCGCCTGCCGCTGGTACATCTGGTTGTCGATCGCGGTGCCACGATGCGCTTCGGCACGCGCCGCCGGCTCAAGGCCGCGCAGGCGGCGCGGGTCGCTGCGGTGCTGGCCTTCGCCAGCGCCGGGCACAACGGCGTGATCGGCGCCACGCTGTGGGCCGCGCAGGACGAGACCATGCCCGCGCGCCATGGCAGGCTGGCGGCGCTCGGCCTGATCGAGGCGGCCGCGGCACCGTGCCCGCCGCTTGCCGATCCGGCACCGACCGACGCCCTGCGCTATGTCGACCGCCTCGCCGCGCTCGAAGCGAGCCTGCCGCGCGGCACACGGTTGGTGCTGATCAGCGATTTTGCCTGGCTGGCCGACGCCCACGAGACGCTGCTGGCACGGCTGGCCGCGCGCTGCGATGTGTGGGCGATCCAGATCGTCGACGCCGCCGAGCGCGCCCTGCCGGAAATGGGCGCGGCGTGCTTCCACGACATGGCGAGCGGCCAGCAGGTGTGGCTCGACACCGGCGAGACCGCAGTGCGAAGCGCGGCCCGGTTGGCGTTCGCCGACCATCTGGCGGCGCAGGCGGCGCGCCTGGCCCGCGCCGGGGTGCGCCATCAGCTGGTGGACAGCGCCGCCGACGATCTGGTCGCGCTGCTCGCACATGGCTGACCCGCGCAGCGAACTCGCCGACATCATCGGGCCGGCCGCGCCGGCTATGGCACCGCCGGCTGGCGACAGCCTGTTGCTGTGGGCCGCCGCCGGGCTGGCAGGCCTGGCCTTCGCTGTCTTGTTTGCCTGGCTGTGGCAGCGCCGCCGCCCGGCGCGCGCCCTGAACGGGATTGCTGCAGCGGCGGCGCAGCAACAGGGCACGCCGGTGGCGCTGGCGGCCCGGCTCGATGCCTGGGCGCGCATGCGTTTCCAACTGACGCGGTTGGATGCGGCCCGCTGCCCATCCCACCTAGATCCTGGCCAGTGGTCCGGCTGGGCGAAGACGCTGGAGCAGGTGCGGTTTGGGCCTACGCAGTCCGATGGCTACGCGGTGCTGCAGGGGTTGTGCGAAAGCGCCCGCGCATGGAGCCGCGATGTTTGAGTGGATGCTGCCGCGTGGGCTCGAACTGGCGCAACCCCTTTGGCTTTTTCTGCTGCTGCCGGTCGCGGGCTGGAGCTGGCTGGCCTGGCGGCGCGCGCAGGGGGAGGCGCCGGGCATGGTCCTCAACCACCCGGCACTGCCGCTGGCGGCAGTGGGGCGCCTGCCCGCACCCAGCCTGCGCGGGCCGGTCGCCTTGCGCGGGCTGGCGTTAGCCCTGCTGGTGCTGGCGCTGGCGCAGCCGCGCCAGGTTGGCGGCTGGATCCAGCCGCCGCCCGAGGGACGCGACATCGTGCTGCTGATCGATACCTCGCTCACCATGAGCATCCGTGATTTTGTTGCCCATGATCCCAAACTGGGCAAGCGCGAAGTCGAACGCATGAGCGTGCTGAAGGACACGCTGACGCGCTTTATTAAGGGTCGCCCGGGCGACCGCTTCGGCGTCATCGTGTTCGGCAGCGAGGTGGCGACGCTGACGCCGCCGACCTTCGACCGCGCGCACGCCATCGCCCAGATCCAGCGCATTCAGGTCGGTATGGTCGGGGGCAACACCGCGCTCGGCGACGCGCTCGGCATGGCGCTGAAGCAGGTGCGCACGCGCCGGCTTCGCCCGGCCATCATCCTGATGAGCGACGGCGCCGACAACAACGCCGGCACGCTAACGCCGGCCGAAGCGCTGGCGGTGGCGCACCAGGCCGGGGTGGCGATCCATGCCCTGCAATTCGGCAGCGATCCATATGCGGCAGGGCGCGCCGCGCGCGTCACGTCCAATTCGGCCGAGCCCGATCCGCAGCCCGGCCTGGCCGACCTCGCGCGGCTCAGCGGCGGGCATTACGACGATATCCATAGTGCAGCCGACGCCACGCGGGTGATCCAGGCGGTGGGCCGGCTCGAGCCCACGCTGACGTCGCCTGTCCGCCACCGGAAGGTGCGCGAGGGGTACTGGCTGGCGCTGGCGCTGGCGGCCATCCTGCTGGTCGCCGCGCAGGGATGGATACTGAGGCGCACGGCATGATGGAGGTGTGGGCGAATCTCCTCTGGCGCGAACCGCTGTGGCTGGGGCTCGCGGCGGTGCCGCTGCTGCTGGCGGGCTGGCGCGCCCGCCGCCGCGCGTGCGTGCTGCGCTATGCCGATGCCGAATTGCTGCCGTGGGCGGCCAGCCTGTCAGCGGCAAAGCGCGACGCCTGGCCGCGCGCGCTGGCGCATGTCCTGGCCTGGGCGCTGCTGGCGCTGGCGGCGGCGGGTCCGCGCCTGCCGCTCGACTGGCGCGCAGGGCAGGTCGCACCGCGCCATGTTGTCACGGTGATGGTGGCGCTGGACGTGTCGGCTTCGATGCATGCAACCGATATCAGCCCGGACCGCATGACGCGTGCGCGCCTCGAATTGCTGGACTGGCTGCCGCGTCTTCAGGGCGAGCGCGTCGGCCTGATCGTCTACGCAGGCGAGGCGGGCGTACTGTTGCCGCCGACCGACGATATCGCGCTGCTGCGTCGTGCGCTCGGCGAGGTCGATTCGCGCCTGATTGAAGCGCAGGGCACGAACCTGGCGGCGGCCCTCGATCTGGCACGGGCGCAACTTGATGCCGCACCCGGGCACGCCAGGGCGGTGCTGCTGGTGAGCGATGCCGAAAGCGACAGCGTCGAGCCCGACGCGCAGGCCGCCGTGGACGCCTTGCGCAAAGCGCATCTGCCGCTGTTCGTGCTGGGCGTGGGCAGCGAGTCCGGCGCGCAGGTGCCGCTGCCCGATGGCGGGTTTGCCGAGCGCGACGGCGTGCGCATCCTGAGCCGCATGGATGCGGCAACCTATGGCCAATGGGCGCGTTCGACCGGCGGCCGCTTCGCCGAGGCCGCCGACGGCGACGGCGACTGGGCGGCCCTATACGACGGCGGGATCGCCGCGCTGCCGGGTGATCCGGTGGCGGCCGGGTCGGTCCGCGCCTGGCGGGAACTCTATGCCTGGTGTCTTGCGCCGGCACTGGCGCTCTTCATGGCGGTGTATCTGCCGCGTCGCGCGGCGGCGACCGCCGCGGTGGCGCTGCTGTTCGCGGCCCTCGTCCCGCCGCCCGCGCAGGCCGACGAAGCGGCGGCCTGGCAGGCATGGCAGGCCAGGCGCTACGCCAGCGCGCAAACCCTGTACGCGCAGCTGGGCGGCTACGCAGGCCAGATGGGCGCGGGCGCCGCCGCTTGGCGGCAGGCGGACTATGCGGCGGCGGCGCGGCATTTCGGCGCTGCCCTGTTACTGGCGGCGAACGAGCGCGAGCGCGCCGACGCGCTCTACAACCTGGGGAATGCGCACTATGCGCGCGGGCAGTGGCAGACTGCCGTCGAGGCTTACCAGGTTGTGCTGCGCATGCGGCCCGCGGATGCCCGCGCGCGCGCCAATCTGGAAACGGCCTGGCAAAAGCTGCAGCGCCAGTCGCGCGATGCGCCGATGCAGAGCGATCTGCGCGCCCGGCATGGCTTTCTGGCCGAGGGCCGTATCCAGACCGACAATGCGAATGGCCGCATGCCGGACGAGCCGGAATACGTGGCGCCCGGCATGCAGGTCGAACGCGGCCAGGTGCAGGGGACGGGCGCACGTGCCGCCGCGTCGGCCGGATCGCCGGCCGCGATCGGCGTCGACAGCCGGCTGGCGCCCTCCGGGCTGAAGAAGCTGGCGCGCCTGCAGGATCGTCCGCAGACGATGCTGCGGAACCTGCTCAAGCAGGATGCGCGCGGTGCGGCCGGGGAGCGGCCGGCATGGTAAGGCTGATCATCGCCTGGGCGCTGCTCGCGTGCAGCGCAGCCCACGCGGCGGCGCTGACGGCGCGGCTGGACAAACCGGCGGTGGCGCTGGGCGAGGCCGTCACGCTGACGCTGCAATCACGCGCGGCCGATCTCGACAAGCTGGACACGGCTCCGCTCGACGCTGCGTTCGATGTGACTTCGCGCACGGGCAGCCAGGATGCGGCGGGCGACACGCTGGTGCTGACGCTCTATCCCCGCAGGGCGGGGACGCTCCGTGTGCCGGCGTTCTCCGTCGAAGGCCGGCGCAGTCCCGTGCTGCCGCTGACGGTGACCGACGGCAGCGCCACCGTGCCGCGCGTGACCGCGAACTGGACGCTCGCGCCCGCCGCCCCCCGGGTGAATGAGCCGGCACGCCTGACGCTGTCCCTATGCGACGACGGCAGCCTGCAATGGCAGCGGCCGGACTTGCCGACGCATGCCGGACGCATCGTGCGCGCATTGGGCGAGGACGAAGGCGAGGCCGTGCAGGACGGTGAACGCTGTACCCTGCACCGCTACTACTGGGCCTTGCTGCCGACCCGAAGCGCGGCCGCCGCGGTGGCCGTTTCCATGCTCGACGCCAGCCGCTTCGGCGAACGCCTGCGTTTTCCCGGGGCGGAATTGCGCTACCGCGCGCAGGCCTTGCCGGCCTGGTTGCCGGCCCACGTGCCGCCGGTTGCGCCGCAGGTGATTGCCGATCCTCTGCCTACGCGCTGGCCGTTGCGGCGCCCGCTGGCCTGGCGCGTTGACGTCACGGGCGGCTACAACGAGGATGACCTGCAAGCCCTGCTCGACCTGCAGCTGCGCGATTCGCCCGCGCTGGGCGTGTATCCGCCGCTGATCGAGACGGTGCCGATGGACGCCGTCGATTCGCCGCTGTCGCGCTACCGGATCACGCTCTATCTGCAACCGCGTGCCGATGGCCGCGTGATCGTGCCGACGCTGCGTTTGCCGTGGTACGACGCCGGGCGCGATCGGCTGGCCAGCGTCGCGATTCCAGGTCAGGCGCTGGACGTGTTCGACCCGCGCTGGCGCCTTGCCTGGCAGCTTGTCGCTGGAGTGACGGGGGCCTTGCTGCTGATCGTCGCCGGCTGGATGCTGCGTCGCATGGTGCGCTGGCGCTTGGCGCGATGGCGGGGTGTGCGCGCGATTCGTGCTGCGGCGGATGCGCGGGAACTGGCCCACGCGGTACGCCGGTTCTCGCTGACCGGCCAGCCGGAGGCCCCCAGCCTGGGCGCATGGCAGCGGCGGATACGGCAGGAAACGGGACGTTGCGTGGATGACAGGCTGGTGGCCGCGCTGCAGGCCCGACGCTACGGGCGGGCGTCGTCTGCCGAAGCCGATGCGCGCGCGGACTGGGTGCGCGCCTTGTCGAGGGCGCGCCCGGCATCAGTCAAGCGCAGGCAAAGGAGGGCCCAAACATGAAGCCTTCACCCGGAATACGCGCGATCGTGTGTTCGGTCATGACGGTGCGGGTGTTGTCGGCACGTCCGACCGTGGCCGGCCCGCCTTTCATGACCGACGACCCGGTGCCAGTCGATTACCGGCACAGCGAGTTCTACATTTTTTCCACCCAGGACAAGGCCAGGGATGGGAAGAACAGCGCATTCCCGGCTTTCGAATTCAACTATGGCGTGCTCCCCGACACGCAACTGCATATCGCCGTTCCGTTCGCCCGCAGTTCCCCCACCGATGCGTCCTCAGAGTCAGGAATGGGCGATGTGGAAATCGGCGTGAAGTATCGCTTCGTCCAGGAAACCGGATCGTCCCCGCAAATCGGCATCTTCCCCATGGCCGAGCTTGCCACGGGGGATTCCGGCAAGGGCTTGGGCAACGGCAGGACCTGGTGGCGATTGCCCGTCTGGATTCAGAAGGGCTGGGGCGAATGGACCACGTATGGCGGCGCCGGGTATGTCGTCAATCGCGCGGCCGGCCAGAATAACTATCCCTTCGCGGGGTGGCTGCTGCAGAAGGACATCGGCGAGAAATGGACGCTGGGCGGCGAAGTGTTCGCGCGTGGCAGGGATACGGTCGACGGCCAAGCGACCACCCTCCTGAATGTCGGCGGCGTCGCCGGCCTGCTGTTGTTCTCGCGCCCACAGACCGCCCCCGAGCACGATCCCATGCCTGTTCCGTTCAGCCGCCGTACCGGAAGTCTCTGGCTGTCGCTATTTTTCGCCCTGCTGGTCGGCTTGCCGCTCTGGGCTCGGCTGTTTCCCGGACCCATCGTGGCGATGGTGGATGCGTTCTACCGCGCCGGCTCGCTGGTGTTCGGTGGGGGACATGTCGTGCTGCCGATGCTGCAAGCCGAGGTCGTGCCGCCCGGCTGGATCGGCAACGAAGCTTTCCTCGCGGGCTATGGTGCCGCACAGGCCGTCCCCGGTCCATTGTTCACGTTCGCTGCTTTTCTCGGCGCGTCCATGAACACCGGTCCGTCCGGCTGGATGGGCGCCTGATCTGCCTGGCGGCCATTTTTGCCCCGTCCTTTCTGCTCGTCGCCGGGGCGCTGCCATTCTGTGAAAGCCTGCGTCGCAGCGTGCATGCGCAGGCTGCGCTGGGCGGGGTCAATGCGGCGGTGGTCGGCCTGCTGCTGGCTGCACTCTATCAGCCGGTCTGGACGAGTGCGATCCAGCAGCCGCAGGACTTTGGCCTGGCGCTGGTTGCGCTGATGTTCTGGAAGCTTCCACCGTGGCTGGTTGTCATGGGCGGCGGTGCCGCGGGATGGCTCTTGAGCATCGTGTTGTGAGGAGGCGCCTGCCTTATCGCCATGCGGCAGGCCGCGCGATCGGATTGCCTGAATTCACGGCGTTTGCCAAATAAAAAGGGGCTTGCGCCCCTTTTTATCGTGCTTCGTCGAGTCAGGAAATGCCACCCTTGTAGTCGGCGATACCCGGGTTGGATTTTCCGATGCCGATGATTTTGGGCTCGTTCAGCTTCAGCCCCTTGATCACCTTCTTGTCGCGCAGGTAAGTGGCGACGACCTCCCAGATCGGTTCGCCAGCGACGCCTTCCCCAACCGGCGCCCAGCCGGCGACCTTGTAGGTCTTCCCGGCATCGACCGGCTTGCCCTTGATGCGCATGTCGGTGATGCGTTTTCCGATCGTTGCGTTCGGGTTGACCGTGTACTCGATGCCGCCCACGCGCACCATGTCGCCGCCCTGCTGGTAATAGGGATCGGCATTGAACAGGTTGTCGCAGACGTCTTCCATGACGGACTTGATCGTCTCGCCGGTCATGTTGGTCAGCGTGGTCTGCGGGTAGGTAATCGCCGTCTGGTCCATCAGGCGTTCCATCGTGATGTCCTCGCCGGGCAGCAGCGTGGTGCCCCAGCGGAAGCCGGGCGAGAAGGCCGCATCCGCGCCCTTCACGTCCATCATCGCGTCGACGATGAGCTGGTCCCAGGTACCGTTGAAGTTGCCGCGGCGATACAGGAAGTCGTCGGAAACGGCGAGTTTCTCGTTCAGCTTCGACTCGTAGGGCGCGCGTACTTTCTTGATGTAGGCGTCCATCGCCGGGTCGGCCGGCAGCAGATTGGAGAACACCGGCAGCAGGCGGTATTTGTAGCTCATCACCCGCTTGCCTTTGACCTCGAAGTCCATTACGCCGAGGAACTTGCCGTTGGAGCCGGCATTGGTCACCAGGGTAATGCCCTTGGCGTTCTTGACCTGGACCGGCTGCGGCACGCCGTCGTGGGTGTGGCCGCCGAAGATGGCGTCGATGCCGGTGACGCGGCTGGCCATCTTGAGGTCGACGTCCATGCCGTTGTGCGACAGCACCACGACCGCCTGTGCGCCTTTGGCGCGTGCCTCGTCCACCCATTTCTGCATGCTGTCGTCACGAATGCCGAAGCTCCAGTCGGGCACCATGTAGCGCGGGTTGGCGATCGGCGTGTAGGGAAAGGCCTGGCCAATGATGGCGACCTTGACGCCGTTCATTTCCTTCATCACGTAGGGCTTGAATACCTGGTCGCCGAAATCGTTGGTGACGATGTTCTGCGCGACGAAGTCGACGCCGGCTTTCTTGAAGTCCTTGTTGACGATTTCCACCACGCGATCCGCCCCGAAGGTGGCTTCCCAGTGCGGGGTCATGACGTTCACGCCCAGTTTGATGCCGGCATCGACCATGTCCTGGGCGTCGGTCCACAGCGAGGTGGCCGAACCTTGCCAAGTATCGCCGCCGTCGAGCAGCAGGGCACCGGGGCGCTGCGCACGCAGCTTGTCGACCAGGGTCTTCAGGTGGGCGAAGCCGCCGACCTTGCCGTAGACCTTGGCGGCTTCGGTGAAGTCGAGATAGGTGAATGCGTGGGCCTCGGCGCTGCCGGGCTTGATGCCGTATTGTTTCAGCAGGTACTGGCCGACCAGGTGCGGTGGCTTGCCGAGCGCGCTGCCGACGCCCAGGTTGACGTTGGGTTCACGGAACCAGATGGGCTGCAACTGGGCGTGGCAGTCGGTGAAATGCAGCAACGAGACATTGCCGTGACGCGGTACATCGTAGAAATTGGACGGCACCTTGCCGCCCGCCAGTGCGGACTTGCTGTCCAGTGCCATGCCGGACGCAGCGGCGACAGCGAGTAGTTGCAGGAACTCGCGACGGTTCATGTGCATGGAATTTTCCTCAGGGATGTCAGGGGTGAAAGGGGATGTGGTTCGTATTGTCGGTTTACGTGCGCTATCCGTAAATAGTAGCTCCCGCTCATATTCAAAGGAGCGGTCCGGCCAACCAAATGAAAAAGCCCGGTTGCCCGGGCTTTTTCAGGTGTCGCGATGATTTACTTGCGGAACACCGATGCCTTCATCGGCAGACCGTTCGACATCGCGGAGTGGAAATACTCCAGGTCGTTCATGACGGTGCTGTCCTGGGCGGGCGGCACGGCACGGATCATCTTGAAGCAACCCGAATAGCGATCCTGCAACGTCACCAGCTTGTCGCCGCCGCGGAATACCGGCCAGTGTACGGCCTGGCCGACCACCGGAGAGAGCAGCTCGGAGCGCAGACGGGTGCCAGCGTTCTGGACGTGGCAGGTGGCGCAGGCAAAGTTGAGTTGCCCCGTGCGCCGGAAGAAGGTTCGTTTGCCTTCATCATATGCAGCCATGGCCTTGGGGCTCTGGACCTTGACGTTCATGATCATGCCGTCGGACAGGGTCCGCATATAGGCGCTCAGGACGCCGATGGTCTTCGGGTCGCTGAGCTTGAAGGGCGCTTCGCCATTCGCCACGCGACAGTCGTTGACGGCGTCTTCCAGCGTCACGACCTTGCCCTTGGCCTCGTCGAACATGGGGTAGTTGCCGGCGATCATCTTGCCGCCGTTCGGCAGGCAATCGGCATAGGTCTTGCCGTTCTTGAAGGGGGTTTCCCACATCTTGCGGCCGGCATCGATCTGCGAGTCGAAGGGCGGGAATTCCATGATGGCGTCGTACTGCGCCTTGCTGTCCGGATCAAACGCCAGCGCGCCATAGACGAAGTCTTCGTGCTTGACGTTAGGGTATTTGGTTGAGAAGTACTTGATGAGGTCCTGCTTGTCCTGTTCGGGCGAAGCGTGTGCCGTGGCGACGCCCAGCGCGATGCCCAAGCCTGCCATCCCTGTCAGCAGTTTCATGATGATTTGTTGTTTCATGCCGTCCTCCAGAAACCTGATGATTGAAGCGGAAGCGGGGCCTGTCGCCCCGCTCGTGTACTACCCGACTCAGCCGATGGTGGCCTCGGCGCTGTTCTTGTCGCCTTTGTTGTCGGCCCAGCTGACGACAACCTTGTCGCCTTTTTTCGGTCCCTTGACCTTGAATCCCAGGTAGGGGTTCTTGGACACGCCGCCGGAGAGGCCGGCATCCAGCACTTGTGTGCCGTTGACGGTGGCCGTCACGTCAGTGATGTAGTGGGCCGGGATCAGCTGGCCGGTCTTGGCGTCTTTGCGCAGACCGGTTTCCATCGGGTGGTTCATCAACACTTTGACATCGGCAACATCGCCAGCCATCGTGGCGCGGATACGCATCGGTTCAGCCATTTGGCTTTCCTTT